>JBHEKO010000513.1:0-6393 GCA_041859475.1 Candidatus Hydrogenedentales bacterium | reverse complement strand
CTATCTCCATGCATTTCCCCAGTTCCTTCCCCCGATCCGGTGCGTGCAGACGCATCAGCAAGACTCCCCCATACCCTTGACCTCGGGATTCATCGTATGTTGCGCTCGACATGCACCCTGCTACGAGTTCATATCAATTACGGTCTCCGGCATCTCGCATTCCGTCACCTCCCACAACCCGCTTTCCGAGTACTCCGGGAAGTGCATCCACAAAGGCAGCCCGCGATATTCGATTTCGCACGGCAAGACCTCGTCTACCGGCACGTACGTCTGCGTAATGGCCACGGGACTGCCGGAGAGAAGCAAACTGACCTTGCAGCGGGCTAACTGGCCATCTCGGGTCCCTATACCCGGCGCATTCATGCCGCAGACACGAATAAGGTTTCCCGTGCTGCCCTTGACGTTCCACGACGGCGACACCATTAGCGTGTTGCCATCCACAGCGTCAATTACGCTTACCAACGTCATGTCACAACCCTCCCGAGGTGGCCGCGACACACGATATCCAAACTGCTGTGGACACCTGTGAGCGAAATGAACCTTTGGACGGTATCACGCAGACTTCCGCCCCCAGCAAATGAGCCCGATACCGTCCCAAAGAGTATTGAGCAAGCCCAATTGAGGCCCCAATGGTCCTCCTGAGGAACCTCGTCCAGTGCCACTAAGAGGAACTCCCAAGCAAACGTGGAGTGCCGCCACATTGCGAAAGCACACACAGGGCCAGCGGGATGACGGAACTCGGGCACCCCCTCCCTTGGATTACACATCCTTCCAATTCCACGTTCCACCAGAAATACTTGTCATGAGCGTCGCCACCTTGCTATGGACTCACAAAATGGAGAATTGACAGGTTGGCTGCAGTGACGAAGAACGAAAGGTAGAAGGACGCCGCGCAGGTGAATGCACAGCAGATCCTTCTCGCCTCTTCGCGCCATGTCGACGCGACCGCCCCACTCTATTCGTGTGTTTTGGAGCCCTCCGCTGCAAAACACGTACCCATCAATCAGACAATCTGCCGCTTCCGCATCCGCGCGGCGACCAACCCTGCCAGACCCACGCACAGCATGCTGAGCGAAGCCGGTTCCGGTACAGGAGTAGGGGCCAAGCTCACATCGAATCGAGCCGTCATGACTTGACCAGGCTGAGTCCAAGGATTGCCGCCGGAAAAATTACTCCCGCCTGTCGGCCCGAGTGCGAGTGGCGTAACGTTGACTTGGTAACCTTCTACGAGGAAGGAAGCTGTTGACCCCTCGGCAAAGGAGAGAAAATCGTTGTCCCACGTAACATCGAGTAGACCGTTCTGGCTCAGGGAACCGGAAGGGCCGCCGCTAAAAGAAATACTGCGGACTGCATTAAAGTCGAACGACAGGTCGCTCCATGCGGACGGATTAGTCGCGGTACCCGCATACGTATAGTCAATTGTCCAGAGTAGCGTGTTGATATCCAGTACATAGCTGCCCGGCGCTAGGTCAAGCGTGCCGGTGTACGTGACAAGTTCCACGGTGTCGCCCGGGTAGCCATCTACTCCCCACGGCGCACCCACTGGTGGTGCGATAGGTCCGGGAAATTGCATGGGTGCCAAGCCGGACACCGTATAGTCGATAGATAATGCTTGCGCGGGCACTATCACAACAAAGATCATTACTGTTGCGCAAAGTAGTCGTTTGGTATTCATCTCCCCCGCCTCCAAGTTTCGCATGCCTGCCGCACTTGCCCCCATTGCTCAAGCCTCGCGTCAAATACTCCTCACTTCACCCTCAAAGCATAAGAGCGAGGCGCATCTCTAAAAGCAAGGATTATTCCCAATTCTATAAAAAGACATAAGCGTCTTACAGAATTCGACTTACATGCATTTAGTGGATCTAGTACATAGATTAAAGTGCAAATCTTCCGACGACAATTAATCAAGTCAGAACAACTTACGGCCAAAAGGTCAGCATATGTTGTTCGAAGTTGAGAAATATCGCATTCCGAAAATGACTGTTTTGCAGCCATGATTCAGGTGACTTGAAGTGGACCGTACTCATTTCAACGCAGGCTTTGCCCACAACTCCGTGATCATCGACAAAGGGGACGACCTCACAACTCATTATATTACAATTAGTTGCGCGTCAGAGTCTGAGTGCTTCTAGGAGATTTTCAGGTTGCAGTTTTTGAGGCACTCAGCGGTCCGGAGTAATGGAAACCGGACGTTACATTCATCGTGGACGATGACAGCTCGAACTTCGTGGCCCGTACGAATAAGGGGATGGAATCTGAGATGCGACGGGTAATGCGGACGGACCGCGCATACTAATTGATACTCGGTGAACACCGAACTGATTCTACGTGAAGAGGCGCTTTCGCAACAGCATTACGATGGCCCCAAGCATGATCGCCCCGCCTGCCAATCCGGCCAACAGCCCCCCTGACGCCCGCATTCCGGACCACGCAATGCCTTGCCCCTCGTCTGTGCCCTTCGCATTTACGGAGTCTGGCGTCCCATCAACAGCCTCGCTCGCACCGGGCACCCCAGCCTGGGCGACCTTGAGTCCTTCGGCAGCCCCATTCACTGACACACCTCGTAGACCACCCTCTCGCGATCCGTGTGTTGCCGGAACCGGCGCTTGTCGCACACCGGACCCCGATGCTTCGCCGCTCGCTCCCTGTTCCAGAGAAGCTGCACGTTCCCCAACCGTCGCCGCATCAACTGCCAATGCAGAACGCCGCTGGCTCAACGCGTCCGATGCCTCCGCCAGCTTCGCGCGCGAACTGTCCATATTTGAGCCTGAAGGCACCGTCGACAATCCCGACACCGCCGGGTCATTGGAAGGGCTTGTGACCTCATCGTCCTTGTCGGCGTCATCTTCCGCCGAAGGCGAATCGCTCACAAACCGAGGTAACGTTCCACCACCGGAGCCGTCCGGGACATCTGGATCGGCTGGGTTGGGTGTAGGTTTATTGCCCGGGTCGTCACCAGGGGTCACTGGGGGATCGGGCGTCTCGCCGTTATCCTGAGTAGGAGGCGCCGTGAAGGATACCGTTCCGGTGCTACCCTCGGAAGCGATTTCCTGGCCCTGCAATGAGGCCAACGTGGTTTGATTGATCGCAATCTGGGACTCGCCCGAGGCCGCCTCGCCTACCCTCTTCATCGCGACCGTCACCACTTCGCCGGCTTGTATTACCGACTGGTTCATTCCGAACAGTACGACCACGTACTCACCCGGGGAAACCATGTTCGACGATACCGTCTTTCGCGCTTCCGCGGCCGCTTGCCCGGCGATAATTCCCACCGGTTGCAGCACACTCGGGTCATACGTAAACCGGAAGTCCATCGCTGCGACGCCAGCGCCCACGTCACCTTGAAGCACCACCGGCACCTGCACATCGCTCCCGGTCACGACCGGAGAGCCGAATTGCACCGTGCCCGCATACGAGAGGTTCGCGGCAATACTGCCAACGACCGCGAAGCATACTATGTGAAGAACGCCTAATACCTTGCGCGGAAATAACTTATGCATAATTTTGGCCACCCGTTCCATCCGACTGATATAACGCCGTGCCTTGCCCATACGTTGACAATAGATTCCACTCGGAACGGTTGTCCGGCCCTAGACTCGCGTAAGTTACCGTTCGTTCTCGGCAGCCGATGGCGATTCCTCGCGCGTTCCGGCGGCTCCGTCGCGGTTGTCGATCCATGCCACGGAATTCGTCTCCCCCAGATTCTCGACCTCGCGCTCGGCCATGCGGGCACTGGGAAACATTGACACCAGATTTCCGAACACCTGCGCGTTCTGCAAGATATAGTAGCGCACGATCAAGCTCGCCAAATACAACCATGCCGCCGACTTCGCTCCGAAAATGGCAAACACGAGGTGACGATAGTGGGCAACGGGAATCTGGGGCGCGTCGATGAGCGTCTGCAAAGGAACATTCAGAAACGCCAGCAAGCCGACAATTCCGACTTGGAGCGCCCTGGCTTGCGAATCGGCGGCCGATAGTCCGCATTCCCGGCTACACTGATAAGCGAAGTACCCAAAATACATGGAGAAACCAATCGTGATGAGGTAAGGGGAATTCACCATCGCATCCTGCGTCACCACACGTCCCTGTGCCCGAAGAAAGGCAAACACCTCTTCGGGCAGATAGCCCGCACACAAGAAAACCAACCACAATAGCGCGGCTGCAAGGGCCCACGGGTCAAACCGTGGTTCTGGTTCGCTCACGGATACAGCTCCTTCGAGTCGTTTCGGCTGAAACACATGGCGACGCGACAGGCCTGTTCACGGAAGGAATCGCGCGCGGATGCGACATTGGCACGGCACAGGTGCAAACCTGCTGTCAATCTATCCCGGCTATTGGAACAGACCGTTCGATCCCGTGTCAATTATTGCCCGGACTGGCCATGACCTATACGAAGGACTGGCGCCAACATTGTCGTTCGGCTAGACTCAAACGGGGGAAGGGGAGCCGTACCATGAAAAGCAAGTTCCTGAGAATTCTCTTCGTCTGCCTAATCCTGGCATGCTCGGGCGTTGTCGCTATTTGGGTCACCTTCGAGACGTGCACACGGACCGTCGATATCGCGGTTCCAATTGCAGCAGACGATCATTCGCCCGGGGCGTTGCACAAGGTCGAGCAGATTGGCACCTATACCCGATCAATGCTTGGCGCATTGGTCTCGTGGGGAAAACTCCCTGAACCTATCCCCGTGCTGTATGGTGCGCGGCTCTACCGGGTTCAGTATTGGACAACCACCCCCAACGGCTCCGCGACAATTGCATCAGGCCTGGTATGTCTGCCGAAGACAAAGAAGCCGCGCGGCATCGTCAGTTACCAGCATGGCACTACCGTGAACCGCCACTTGACACCGTCTGCGCCCACGCTCCTCGAGAGCGGCCTGGGAACGGCGATCTTTGCGGGAGGCGGCTATATCCTCTGCGCTGCGGATTACGTCGGGCTGGGCACAAACAAGGAAGTCCATCCGTATCTTCATGCGCAGGGCACGGCGAATGCGGTCATCGACCTCTTGAAAGCCACAAACACCTTCGCCAGGTACATAGAATTGTCATGGCCGGAGTCCCTATTTCTAGCCGGTTTTTCGCAAGGCGGCTATTCAACGCTCGCCTCAGACCGGGCTCTGGAATCGCTCAACGATCCCCGTTTCCACGTCGCCGCCTGCGCTCCCATCGCGGGGCCGTACGACTTGGCGGGCGTCACGTTCCCGGTGTTCCTCGAAGGCAACGATTCCTACCTGTCGGCGTACCTTGCCTATCTCGCGAATGCCTACAGCTCCGCCTATGGTCAGCCCCTGGACTCCGTTTTGAACGATGACTATGCGAAATCGGTGCCGGCTTTGTTCAATGGCGAGCAGGATGAGTGGGTGGTGGCGCAAAAGCTTCCCAAACAACCTCGAACTATGTTCCGCAAAGAATTCCTCGACGCGTACGATGCCAAGCAGCCTACGTGGTTCACCACTGCTCTCGCCGAGAACCAGGTACTCCAGTGGACACCGAACGCGCCCGTGCGTTTGTACTATTCTGAACATGACCCGGTTGTATCGCCTCGAGAATCACAGACCGCGGTGGAAGAGTTCGAGAAGCGCGGCGGCAACGTCACGCGTATCGCCGCCGGCAAAGCGGACCACGGCGGAACAGTGTTGTTCGCGGTCCCGAAGATACGACTCTGGTTCGACGAGATTACGGAAGGTAGCGGCAAATAGCCCTTCCTACGCAGCATTCGGCGTCTTACTTCCCAGAGTCGGTCCCCAACAATTCGTCTGCCTGCAACGCGCGGGGGACCGTCTCGATGCCCGACAACTCGGGAATCTCGGAGTCCGATGCCGAGCCCAGTTCCTTGAAGCGGCGCGCTGTCACGAGCACGCGGCTCTCCAACGTCACGATGGATTTGTTGTACGCGTCCGTGGCCTTTTCCAATCCCTTTCGCAGATCGGCGAAATGCTCGCTCATGACGCGAATGCGGTCGTAGAGTTGCTTGCCCAGGTCGCTGATGACCTGCGCATTCTTGGCGAGCTGCTCTTGCCGCCATCCGTACGCCACGGCACGCAGCAACGCTATCAGAGTCGTCGGCGTCGCGATGATCACTTTTTGGTCAACGCCCGCTTCGATCAACGTCGGGTCGTGTTCCAACGCCGCGCTGAAGAACGGCTCGCCGGGCAGAAACAGCACGACAAACTCGGGACTGCTCGGAAACTGATTCCAGTAGGTTTTCGCGCCCAAGCGCGCCATGTGGTCGCGCACTTGCCGTGCGTGGTCGCGCATCTTCTGCACCCGCACCTCGTCCGTCGTCGCCTCGATGGCCTCCAAATAGGCCTGCAACGACACCTTGGAATCCACGACGATGATCTTGTCGTTGGGCAGTCGAATGATCATATCGGGACGCAATTTGCCCGAA
>JBHEKO010000443.1:0-2525 GCA_041859475.1 Candidatus Hydrogenedentales bacterium | reverse complement strand
CGCATTGCCGACGGCAGGTTAGCTCTCACGCGGCGGATGACGTCGAAGGCAAGCGTGTCGCTCACGGGCGTCGCCTTGCGCGAGACAAGTCCTTCCATCGCCTGGCTCAGCGCATCCAGGCCGGTGTTGACGGTCACGGAGCGCGGCATGGGGCGCGTCAACTCCGGATCAAGCAGTGCGACACGAGGAAACAGGGCCTTCGCGGTAATGGTCCGCTTGGTGGCATCGGTGCTATCCACGATAACCGCATACGGAGTGGCCTCGCTGCCCGTACCGGCAGTCGTCGGCACGGCAATCACGGGAAGCGCGCCGTGCGTGAGCTTTTCGGAGCCGAAATACAAATTGCAGGGGCCGGGATTCACGGCCAGCGCCGCAACGGCCTTGGCGACGTCCAAGGGGCTCCCGCCCCCGATGGCAATCACATAGTCGCACCCAAGTTGTC
This sequence comes from Candidatus Hydrogenedentales bacterium, assembly GCA_041859475.1. Lineage (GTDB taxonomy): Bacteria > Hydrogenedentota > Hydrogenedentia > Hydrogenedentales > SLHB01 > JAIBAQ01. Next base: position 2,083 of record JBHEKO010000443.1, on the reverse strand, counting down.
GGCATTGTTCGGCGGCCCGTTCGCAGGTTGCCGTGCCGGGATTCTCTTCCACCGCATCGAAAACGGCGGCTCGGGGCAACTGGGAGAGCGCCCGATCCAGCGCGCCAATGGTGCGCGCGGAATTGCGACCCGTGACGAGTAGCGGCCGTTTGCCGAAGGGACTGGCGACGCTGGCGAGCTGGTTGAAACAGCCCGCTCCAAACACGATCTCCGTGGGCATCGCGTAGCGAAACGAGGGGGGTAACGACGTTGACAACAGGACTCTCCCGAGTTGACTGCCGGGCACGTGGCTTCGGACGCACTACTTCTTGAAGCGATCTTCGAGCTCGGCGATGACCGCGTCTTTCTGCAACTTGATGTTTCGCAGATAGCGCTCTGCTTTTGCCGCGGCATCGCTGCCCGGAGCCACTTCGACGGCCTTCAGCCAGTATTGCGTGGCATCGCGCAAGCGCTCCTGGCGATACAAGGTGCTGCCGAGATACGTGTATGCCAAGGCATAAGTCGCGTCCGCGACGATCGCCCGGCGGAAGTAGTCTTCGGCTTTCGTGAAATTCTTGTCGTTGTACGCGCGCCGCCCCTTCTCGGTCAGCCGCGTCGCCTCGAAATACCTGCCCTCGCTCTTGACGTTCTTGACGGCCCGCTTAAACTTGTCCGTGTCTTTCGACACGCCTTCCACGACGTCGTCTAGCGTCTCTTGCTTCAGCAAAAGACGCTTCCCATGCGTCGCCACGTTCCGTGCAAACGTGCTCACGTTTCTGAAGAGGCTCTTTCCCATCGTACAACCAGTCCTGACCACAGCTTACCATATACGCGAAAAGCCGACAATTCGCGGACCCGCAAGCAGCTCTCCCATGGCAAATCGATTCCACCAAACTCGCCCGTGTCCGTCCGCGCCAAGGGGATTCTGCATCTTGTACCGCTGGCATCTTGTCGGCTCTTGGGCTTCGGCGCGCCAATGTCCCTTTGCCGCGAAATGCCGCCTGGAAGGCGGCGGTACAAATACCGCCCCGGTATTCTGCATTTTGTACCGCAGGCATCTTGCCGGCTCTTGGGCTTCAGCATACCAACGTCCCTTTGCCACGATATGCCGCCTGGAAGGCGGCGGTACAAATACTGCCCAGGGATTCTGAATGTTGTACCGCTGGCATCTTGCCGGATCTTGGGCTTCAGCATACCAAAGTCCCTTTACCGCGAAATGCCGCCTGGAAGGCGGCGGTACAAATACCGCCATCATCATTTGCCCGGATGTTTCGATTCGTCATCCAACTCTTCTGAGGCACGCACTCTCGCCCCCCCCTGACTCGCGCCCCGGGGCGGCTCGCGGCCCGCGAGATGACCCGCTTCCACTTCTTCTGCTATAGTGCCTGATTGCTGCACGTAGAGCAGGCATGCTTTTCCTGAGCCGCACGTTACCCCCTAAGCGCGGCACTATTTATACTGGGGAGGAACCGAGTAGGCGCAAGCCGATTCCCGGAACATGTCCATGAAAGCCCAAGAGCAATTCATCAAGAACCTCTTCCAAATCCGCGAGATCTCCACGCTCTCCTTCAATGAGCGCGTCTTGCAGGAGGCGGAAGACCCACGCAATCCCCTCATGGAACGGCTGAAATTCCTTGGGATCTTCTCGTCCAATATGGACGAGTTCTTCAAAGTTCGCGTCGCCAGTATTCAGCGCCGCATCGAGCTGGGCGAAAAGGCCATGATGGCGCTTCTCGAAAGCATCGCGGAAAAATCGCGCGACCTGGATGAACGATCGCGCACGGCGTATGCGGGAATTACGAAGGCGCTCAGCGCGGAAGGCGTGCGAATCCTCACCGAGAAGGATATCGCCAAGAGCACCGACGGCGTTGCCAAATGGCTCCAGGAGTTCTTTCGCGAACACGTGCTGCCGAGCCTGGTTCCGATCATTCTTCGCGACGCCCAGCCCTTTCCCCAACTCAATGACGGCGCGCTGTATTTTGCCGTAAAGATGTGGGCGAAGAAGCCCATCTACGCCATTCTCGAGATCCCCTCCGATTTGCCGCGCTTCGTCGAATTGCCCAACGGCAATATCATGTACATCGACGATGTCATCCGGCATCAG
>JBHEKO010000165.1:0-5013 GCA_041859475.1 Candidatus Hydrogenedentales bacterium | reverse complement strand
ACAAGCCCCACCAGCACGGCAAATACGGCAAGTAGCGAAACCAGGCTCTTCTGTTTCATTCGTCTTCTCCACACCAAAGCCCAGGCATCGGGCGCTGTACCGTTGTCATTGTTTCGTATGCTCCGAACTTACTCGCCGCGGTTTGCCGCATAGGACATCGTGTACGCGTTGCGCGAGCGGCGGCGCCCCGCGGCAATCGCTACACCGATGATCGCTATGCTGCCGTTCATCAATAGGTAGTTGGCGAACTTCCACACGCGCCGTTGCGCGTCGGTCGGTTTGTCGATGGTGCGGTCGATGGGTTTACGGCCGCGAATTGAGACCAGGTCGTCTCCCAACGTCACCGCGTCGACGCTGTTCAGAAACAGGTCCAGGTTGCCCGCTTGCAGGAAGTTCTTGTGAAACATCTGCGAACAGCCCATGACCAGCAACTTGCCCGGAGCCGGCTTCAATGCAGGCGCGGGGCCTTCATCCTCGGCGGGCGGCGGCGTCGGCGGCATGCCCGGCATCGCCGGTTCCGCGGGCGGCCACGCGGGCCGGGGCTTGTCTTTGAACGTATCCGGGAACGTGCCGGAGAGCATGGCCATCAGCGGGAACTTCTCTCCCGCGGCGGGCGGCGTAATGGCCGCCTGGCTCAACGACGGCGCGGGCGGCGTCTTCCATGCGCCATCCGTGGTCGTCATCAGCACCCGATTCGTGAGGCCCAGCTTCTTCAACTCGTCTTCGTTCAACTTGAGTGCTGTCCCCCACAGATAGAAGATCGTGGAGAGACGGCTCGTAATCGACGTCTCTTTGTCCATCGTGGTGTTGTTGATGAGCATGTGGGTCGGCAGCTTGAACGTCTCGCCGCCGCCCATCAGCATCGCCAACGGATTGTTGCTGGTCCGGATCGTCAACCCGACCTGGTTGACGTCCATGAGGAAATCCTCGTCAACCTCGACGCCGTAGTTTTTGATCAGGTCATTGACCGCGGGATTCTCATCCTGCTTCGAGACGCTCAACCGGCCGTCGGGCTGCGGACGATAGTCCCAGATGTAATTCTGGACCGCCAACACCACGGACTTGCCTTCAACCAGCGCCCGGTTTATCTCCCACTTCTGCCGCTCGTTCAGCCCGCGCGGGTTGACGACGACCAAGGTGTCGAACTTCTCCGGCAACGGGCTCGCCTGCGTCAGATCGACTCGGTCGACTTTGTACTTCTCCATCTCCAGAATCGCCTGGAGATACTCATATGGGTCTTCCGATTGCGGAATGGGTTGGCCCATCTGCATGTAAATCTGCCGCATCTCGGGCGAGATATTGACCGCCTCCTTCGGCGCGACAAGCGCCACGTGCGGCTGCTCTTTTCGCGTCATCTTGTAGACGATATTGGTGATCCGGTACTCAAGTTCCGCGACGTTCTCGGGCATAACCTGAGGAATCAACTCTTCCTCGCCCGCTTTGAACCCGATGCCGATGGTCGAATAGACCGGCTTCTGCGTGACTTCTTCGTCGACCATCGCCTGCACCATGAAGGGCTTGACCCCTTTGTCGAGCATGCGCTTCTCGATGGCCTCCGCGTCCGTCTTCTTCTCTTCCTTCTTTTCGGGCCCGCCCATGAGTTCGGCTTGATCCGCAAGGACATTCGCCGCCTTCAAATAGACCGGCGCGAAATCCAGCTTGCCGCCCGAGGCGATCCGCAGTTCCGAGAGCTTATCCGTAACATCGCGCTCAAGCTGCTTCAGCACCGTCGGCATATCGCTCGCCGGGGTAATGTACAACTTGACGTGAACCTGGCTGTCCAAGTTCGAGAGGACCTTTTCGGTCGCGGGGGACATCGTGTAGATCTTGTCCTGCGTCATGTCCAGGCGGCCAAGGCTCTGGTCGTTGACCAACCAGTTCAAGGCCAGGCCGATGCCCGCGCACAGCGCCACCGACGCCGCAAACGAAAGGCGCGCGCCGGGACGATTGCGTACCTCGATGTACATGATATTCAGAACCAGAAACAGCACCGTCCACGCAACGAAGAACAGCAGGTCGGCCAAGTCCACGACTCCGCGTGTGAAGGTCGTGTAGTGGTCCATGAATCCGACGATGGCGGACAGCATGCTGCCCAGTCCCGGCACGAATCCGTCGATGTACGACGCGATGAAACCCGTGCCCAAGAGGAAGAGCATGAAACACACAAGCAAGGTCACCACGAAGGCGACGATCTGGTCTTTGCAGAATCCCGAGAAAAAGATGCCGATGGATAAGAAAAACGCGCCCAGCAGCAAGGTCCCAAAGTAACCGCCGACGATGGCGCCGGTATCGGGTGACCCCAGAACATACAGCATGATCGGCACCGTGCACGTCGCGGCCAGCGTCAGCGCAAAGAAGACGAGGGTCGCGAGGAACTTACCCAACACCAATTCGCGCGCGCGCATCGGGAAGGTCAACAACAACTCCCACGTGTTCTCTTTGCGCTCTTCAGCCCAGACGCGCATCGTCACGGCGGGAATGAACACGCACATGATAAGCGGGATGTTCCCGAAGAACGACCGCATGTCGGCCACGGGGAACGTGAAGAACGACGTGATGTACAATCCAACGCTGATCGCCAGGAAGACGATCATGAAGATGTAGCCGATCGGCGACGTGAAGAACGCCTTCAAGTCCCGGCGCATGATGGTCACTATGTTTTGCATTACGCGACTTCCTCCTTCGCGGCTCCGGCTGTCGCGGGTTCGGTCAACCGCAGAAACGTCTCTTCCAACGTCAACGGATGATCGGACAGTTCACGGACTTCCCAATTCTTCAAACGCGCCAGCTTACCGACCTCGCGCCACAATTCGGCTCCAACCTTCCCGTGAACGATAAACGTCGAGAAGAGCCCCTTCTGCGATACGAACTCGACCTTGCGGGTCCCTTCCATCCCGGACAGCAGGCGCTCGAGATCGGCCCGTTCACCCGCGACCGTCACGCGCGTGCGTTCCTGCTGTTTGGCCTTTTCGCGCAACTCGGACAAGGTGCCGTCTCCAACGATGCGGCCCTGGTTGATGATGACGATACGGTCCGCCGTAGCCTCTACTTCCTGCAAAATGTGGGTCGACACGATAACGGTCTTGCCGGACGCGAGGCTCTTGATGAGGTGGCGGATTTCCAGAATCTGGTGCGGGTCCAGACCCGAAGTCGGCTCGTCGAGGATGATGATCGACGGGTCGTGAATCAGGGCCTGAGCCAAGCCTACGCGCTGCTTGTACCCCTTTGAGAGTTCCCGAACCACCTTGCGGTACATCGGCCGCAGCCCGCACTCTTCGAGCACGACTTCCGTCCGCTCCCGCAGGCGCGATCCGCCGATCCCGCGCGCCCTCGCCACGAAGGCCAGGTACTCGCGCACCTCCATGTCCATATACAACGGCAGAATCTCGGGCAGATACCCGATGATCTTGCGCACGCCCAGCGGGTCGTCGATCACATCGACTCCGCCCACCTTGGCCGTGCCCTTTGTCGGATGAAGATAGGTCGTGAGAATCTTCATCGTGGTAGACTTTCCCGCGCCGTTCGGACCCAGCAGGCCGACGATTTCGCCCTGCTTGACCTCGAACGACACATCCTTGAGCGCCACCACAGGCCCATAATGCATCGTCAGCTTCTCAGCCCTGATCATCTTCTCTCTCCTGAACGGTTTAGCGCACTTCCACCCTGCGCCACGAACACGTCGCCCGGTGTTACCGGACAGACCCGTCGCGATTGGCATCGTGGGTGTTCGCCCGGAAACAGAGTTCCCCTCCGGGTGCTTAGCAAAATTCATACCGCTCCGCGGGGATCGGACGGAATGAGAAGCATAGCACCCTACGTCATTCAAAATCCATGGGTTACGACAGACGCCCCCCACTGGAAATTCGCGCGTTCGATGTCCCATTTGAGGCGGCATACCTCAGATGGAGTTTCTGCTGGATACTATCGCTTGGTCTTTCGATTTGTAACGCTGGCTTCCAGCCGGCGCTTCAGTTTAGTAACGCTGGCTTCCAGCCGGCTCTTGGCCCACCCCAGGATTTCGTGACCCCCAATTTCGGATGAGGGGCACGCCTCCCGCTCTTCCGTGTTGAATGCACGGCAACGGCACAAACGAAAAGCACACTGAAGGTGCACAAGAGATTTGGGCCCACCCATGCTTCATTGAGCCTATGTGAAATCGCTCGCGTCCATTCAGGACGCCCCATTGGGAACTGGGAAGTTCTGCATTCAACACCAGGACTCCGTGCCGGGCGTCTTAGGCTTAGCCGTAGAATCGGTAGCGCCGCGATCGCCGAGCGCGGTGCGGCGTAAACCGTAGACTGCGAACAACTCGCAGGCTTCGGATAAACCCAACGTCGATCTCTTACGCGCGCTAGCTTTGGCGAAGCAGTCGCCAGGAGTGGAAGGGTTAGATCGTAGTCCTTTCTCTAATGTCTCGTCCCCAATTTCGAATATGTAGCTTCTGGATGGAAATCGTGCATCTATGGAGCCTGCGTTTACTGGCCGCACTCTTGTATCTTGGAACCTAAAGCCATGGCAGTGTACTATTTCTTAAGGCGGAGACGTGTCAAGATAGGAACGCAACGAGGTGGCGATGATGTCCAAAGTGGGCCTGCTTGGATCGCGTAAGAATCGCCTGATCGCGGGAATCGCGGCATGCATCTTGGTCCTGCTTCCGTTCACCTGCATAAGGCTTCACTGCGACCGAGCTTTCTTTCCCCCGGGAATGCCGATCATACTGGGGAAGGATGGGATGGCTGTACAAGACCTATTGCTGTTGGGAGTATACGTGACCGTCGATGGCCGGGTGTACGGCCCGAGCAGCGAAGGTTTGTCCCTTGCTTCAGTCGTCCGAGTACGTACTGGAACTCCCATAGCGAATCGAGATGAACGCGCTTACGGAATCCTGTATCCGTTACTACTCACGAGTGACGTTCGGGAGCGGTTGCTCGTGGGCTACTTCGTTGTTGCCCCCAATCATCACTCCACATTCTTCTGGGTTGACAATTCTCTTAGTCATCCTGTGACGAAGGT
>JBHEKO010000788.1:0-4115 GCA_041859475.1 Candidatus Hydrogenedentales bacterium | reverse complement strand
ACGTCAAAATCTTACTCGGGCTGTACATGGTCTTTTCCTCCGGGTGGACCCTGTTTCGTCAACTTGAGCCCATTTTAGACGGAGTCAGACCATGTACGCCCTCTATTCATGCACCCCTCACAAAACTGGGGATCGTTGAGCTTGATGGGATTGCGTTTCTGCGAGAGATGTGTCAGAATTTAGTCAGTGAAGGGGACTGAAAGGTCCTCATCAAGCCGACGCAAAGGCGCGTTGAAACCCTAGGGGAAGAAACTAGTTTTTTCTAAGGGTGGGGGACGCGAGGTGCGTTAAAGGCGAGGTCTCCGCAGAGGGGGCGCTATCGTCTCAGCACTGCCGAGACCGGGGTAACCCAGAATTGGGAGGGGAAGGAGGTGCGTGGCAAGAGTACGAGGCGGGTCTGATTGTGTTCTTATTTTCATGGAATCGGACGAAGTAGAAAGTTCCCTGAGTTTCGGGAACAAGGAGATTTAGGAATGATGCAGCGTAAGAAGGGTTTCACCCTGATCGAGCTGTTGGTGGTGATCGCCATCATCGGTATTCTTGCGGCGATTCTTCTGCCGGCGCTTGCGCGTGCTCGCGAAGCCGCGCGTCGTTCGTCGTGTGCGAACAACCTGAAGCAGTTTGGCGTGATTTTCAAGATGTACTCGGGCGAGAACAAGGACAAGTTCCCGGGTCGTACGAGCTATCCGCCGATGACCCAGCCGGCGTTGGCTTACGAAGGCTCCTCCATGTACCCCGAGTACTGGACGGACCCGAGCATCGCGGTCTGCCCGTCGGACAGCCGTGCGGACACTGTGGCGAGCCAGATTTGGGAAAATAGCGACAGCTACGCCGATCTCGTGAAGGCGGTTGCTGCGAAGTACGATCCCACCAATGCCAACAGCCGTGCGTGCTACAATGCCGTGCTTGCTCTGTCGATTTCGTACTTCTATATTCCGTGGGCGGCCGATGACTGCTCGAAGCTGGCCGACATCCAGTCCACCATGCACAATTGGGAAGTCAAGAGGCTTACCAACGCTCTGACGCTTAACGACGACTACATCGACTATCCGGAAAACACGGCTATGGAGCCGTGGGGTTGCACCTTCCCGGTGGTTAATTACCCGACCCGTTTCAAGGGTGATCTGACCGGTAAGGAAGGCGATGCGAAGTACATCCTGGCGCACCAGGAAAGTGGCGCGATCAAGACTGATGACGACGGCGATGCGCTTCCGAGCGTGTACTACGCGATCAAGGAAGGCATCGAACGCTACTTCATCACCGACATCAACAACCCGGCCGCTTCGACGAAGGCCCAGAGCGTGATTCCGGTCATGCTTGACTCGTGGGGCGTCGCCACGAACGTCAATTCCGAAGATACGCCGGCTGCGCGTTTCAACCACATTCCTGGCGGCGCGAACGTCCTGTTCATGGACGGTCACGTTGAGTTCATCCGTTACAAGTCCAAGTACCCGGTCATGAATGGCCCGGCGGGCTCGTTCGGCGAAGGCCTGGCCTTCGCGCTGACCGAAGCGGGCGGCGGTGGCTGATCCCACTTCCTTCTAGTCTTCTCGGAGGCCCGTTCCTGCAAAGGAGCGGGCCTTCCGCTTTAATGTCTTCTATTCACACATCGCCTTGGCATTTACATAACGAAACTGCCCGCGTACCGTCATGATCACGGCGTCGCGGGCAGTTGCTCAGCATTCGGCGGTAGACGCCGGGAGATTCCTATGCCAGCGCCTCTGCGAGGCGAACGTAGTATTCCTTCACCGCTGGGTAGAGGTCGCGGTAGATGGCGTAGAGTTTTCGATAGCGCTCGTGATTGGCGGGATTCGGCTTGTTGTGTTCGCCGAGTTGGACCCAGCCTTTGACCACGTCGTAGTTCTTGTAGATCCCTACGCCGACACCTGCCGCCACCGCGTTGCCGACCGGGGCGCCCTTGGACGATTTCGCGAACGCGCACTCGATGTTCAGGATATCGGCGATGATCTGCCGCCACATCGCGCTGTTCGCGCCGCCTTCGCTCAGGATCATCGGCAGGTTCATCTTAACGCCGCTTTCGCGCATTAGTTCGAAGTTGTGTAGTAGCCCGAAGCCCGCGCCTTCCATCAGCGACCGAATCATGTGGCCGCGGCCATGGTCGAGGCTCAGGCCGAACAGCAGGCCGCGCGCGTGCGTGTCCCAGATGGGCGTGCGTTCGCCCATGAAGTACGGCAGCGTGATGAGGCCGTTGGCGCCCGGCGGCACATGCTTAGCCTCTTCGTTGATGAGGTCATACGCGCTGACGCCGGAGATCTTCTGAGTCGCCAGTTCCAGTTCGCCAAAATTATCGCGGAAGTAGCGAATTAACGCGCCGCACGACACCAGCGCCGCCAGTGTGGTGTATTTCGTGCGCGAATCCGCCGTGTGGACGATCGTAATCATGTCGCGCGTGAAGGTCGGCTCGTCATGCACGACGCCCAGCACGCCCGCCGTGCCCATCACCAACTGTGTCGAACCAGCGTCCACGGCACCGCCTGCGACCCACGCCGCGTTGCAGTCCACCGTACCCGCCACCACCGGCGTGCCCGGGGCCAAGCCCGTGCGCTCCGCCGCTTCGCGCGTCACCTCGCCAATGACCTCGTCGCAGGCGTAGGGCTCGGGGAATTTGTCGGGGTCCAGGCCGATTTCTTCGATCAATGCCGTGTCCCACTTGCGGCCCACGATGTCGAACGCGATGCCGATGAGCGACGCATTCGAAAAGTCCGTTACCGCTCGGCCCGTTAGCTTCATACAAGGGTAATCCGCCGCCGTCTGGAACTTATACGTCTGTTTGTACAGGTCCGGTCGGTTATTTTTTTCCCACATCAGCTTGGCGGTCGCGTAATACGGGTCGGTCGGGTTCGCTGACAGTTTGAAAATGCGCTCTTCGCCGATATTCTTCTTGAGCCAGTCGCACTCCGCCGTGGCGCGGCGGTCCATCCAGATATGCGCGTTCTGCAGCGGACGCAGATCGCGGTCCACCAGGATACATGCCGGCGACAACGCGCTGATCGACACGCCCTTGATGTCCTTCGGGTCCACCTTGGACTGCTTGATGGACACCTGGATCGTGTCCGCCACCGCATTCCAGTACCACTCCGGATCATGTTCGGCCTTGGCGCCCGGGTATTTCTCTTCCGGCGTTTTGGCCGTGATAAGTGGATACTCGATGAAGTGCGTGCCCAGCACGGTTCCGTCCGTGTCCATTACGACGGCCTTGGTCCCGCCTGTTCCTACGTCACATCCGACCAGGTACTGTCCCATCGCCCGTTCTCCCCCGCCTCGATGCGGTTGTGTTGCCACTAGATCCACACGATTCCGCGCCCGCAGACCGCAGCGCGCCCGGCCAGTATGCCGCCTGTCTGGAGTTTGGTCAAGTGCCAACATCGGACTCAGGGAAAAAGGAAAGGACCCTCTCTGTGTGGAGAGGGTCCTTGGGAAATCAGAAGAAACTAGATCACTTCCAGGTAGTCGCGTTCACGCAGCACGGGGAACTTGCCGTGCGGTTCGCTTTGATACCAGAAGGCGACGGACGCGATGTCGTCCTGATTCGGCAGGTAACGCCCGCCGCTGCGCCAACCGAGGGCTTGGATGGTGACCTTCAGGTCCTTCTCAAACCGCACGGGGTCCATGATGTGCCAGCGGTACAGGCCAAAGCGCTGCTGACTGCGATAGGTACCGTCGGGACGAATTACCTGATGCAACCCCGCGTACGGCGTGGAGAACGGGATGTACTGTCCGCCGCGATCAAAGTTATAGGAGCCGCAGAAGTAGTCTTCCGTGCCCGTTCCGGCAATGGTGGGGAAATCCGTGTCTCCATCCATGTAGAACTTGATCTCGCCTTCCCCCCACCAACCGCGGTTGTGGACGCCCCACGCCATATAGACACCCACATATTGGCCTGCGCCGCGGATGCCGTCGAGAATGGTGTAGACCGATTTGAAGGGCAGCGGATTCACGCGCCGGAATTGCGCGTGAAAGTAGGCGGCGTCCGAAGGAACTTGGGTGAGGGTGTAATCGATCTGATAATAGAGCCGCATATCCTGGTCATCAATGTTCTCCATCGTGATGCGGGCCTTCTTGCGGAAGGGCATCTGCCAATAGGAGTTGAAGGC
>JBHEKO010000498.1:0-11673 GCA_041859475.1 Candidatus Hydrogenedentales bacterium | reverse complement strand
CAAAGCAGACCTTTGATTCCTATGCCTCCATCTTGCGCCAAAGGTGTTGTGCCTCATCAGCCAGGGTTGCGACGCCGAAGTTGTAGTGAAGGGGGCAAGTTTGGGGGCAGCGATCAACCACGGAACCCGGAACGGGTTGTGGCCAAGCCCCACGCAGCAATCGACATAAAACATCCTATTATTGCATATTGCAACATATTATGACATAATGCGCTTACGGGAGAGTTCATGATGCAGCTCATGTCCATAGAAGATTTGGCCGTGTATCTCGGGGATTCCAAGCGGACCATCTACAAGTACATCGCATCTGGGGATTGCCCGCCGTACATTCGCATAAGCTCTAAAAACATCAAGTTCGATCGCGCGGATGTGGACACATGGCTGGAGTCAAAGAGAGTATTTCCTACGGGGAAAGGAGAAGTCGACTCATGAAAAAGGCGCTTCCAGCCAAGGCGATGATGGCCATAAATTGGGGAGGGGTTGCCTTCATTGCGCTAATTTATGGCTTGCCGCTGTACATCGTGGTTCGGATCATCCAGAAGTATCAAAGTCACCTGCGACGTTGCGATGAGGAATCGCGCCTTTTGCGCCTCGAAGTCGGCAAAATCGGCCATGAGCTCGAGGTAATGCGGAAGGCCGCCCAATTGGGGCAACCCCAACAAGGTCCCGCAGCGATGCCGCAAGACGTCAAGCGATGACCGTGCAGCGTCCCGTACGGGGGCGTCTCAAGGTCGTCTTACCTTTGCTGTTGTTCTCTTGTTTGGCCTTCGGCGAAGCCCCGGCAGGTCCGACTCTGAAGGTGGCGGGAGACCATTTTACGGTAGACGGGGATGCTCGCTTTCTGGTTTTGGTTTCCTATTTCGATGCGACGCGGGCTTCCGACGCAGCACTGGATGATGACTTCGCGTACGTGCGATCGGTCGGCGTCGACGGGATTCGGATTTTTCCCAATTGGTGGAATTGGCCGGACATGCGCCATTTCCCAAATGACACCCTCATGGATGGGCGGGGCGCATTGCGCCCCGATCGGTTGGCCCGACTCAAGTCCGTCCTGGAGAAGGCCGCCGCGCACGGTTTAGTCGTGGATGTTTCGTTTGCCTACGAGACCGTCGGGGGGTTATCGGACCTGCAAGAAAACCAACTGGGAACCTCTCAGGGAAACCTGCCGGTCAATCAAGTCCATGCCGCAGACTATGAGCGGGGATTGTCCGCTGCGGCCGCCGAATTGCGCCGATATCGCCACGTGTTCTTCGACATTCAGAACGAATTCAACGGACGTATCACCCACTTGAGCGACGACGAAGCGAGACGGCTGGGCCTCGCAATCAAGAAGGCCGACCCCAAGCGAATCGTAACAGCCTCGTTGGCAAACGAGATTGGTCCGGAAGACGTCGCAAAGCGAAGCGACTCCGTGGATGCGGACGTGGTCGGGTGGCACGAGTCCCGAAACCCGTGGCAATTCGAGTCGATGGACCAACTGGTTCGACGCGCGAGACGGGTAAGCGGCAAGCCTATCTACCTCGGTGAGCCAGCGTCGGTCGAGCTGGGGTATACGTCCGAACAGTGTATTCTCGCCGTGACCAAGGCGAAAGCAGGCGGCGCGGCGGCCTGGACCTTTCACACGCAGAACGGATTCGATCTGCGGGACGGCAGCATCCATGAGCGACTGACCGAAGCAGAGCGGAGCTTCCTGGAGTCATTCAGGATTCCTCTCGACAATGCGCCCTGGGGAATCGCAAAGTCGGTGAAGTGAGCGATAGGGCGTGGAAGCTCCACCATCCTATCCCGCCATTTCTGTTGAGGGTCTTTGCCCCTCGGTGGTATGCTGCCGGTTCGTTGCGAGTCACGCGCCATTTTGGCTTCGGCGGATCGGCTTGAGCCGCGGACTTGGGGCCACGTAAACGGAAATAGATGTCGGATACAACCACGCCAGAAACCGCAGCCGCCTTGCCTGCCTCGGAATCCACGCCCTCTGCCGGACGCGATGCGCCCCGGCGCGGCGCGGTGTTGTTTGTGGTGGTATTCCTTCTCAGCACGTTCGTGCTGCTCGCGTTGAATCGCGCGGCCATCAATTCGTCGTTCATGAACTGGTACCTGTTCCACGTTGCGAGCCATACGGCGTGGGTGCTCGATATCGTCGGCGAACATGGGAAAGTCGAAGACCCCGACCTGTACAAGGATCGTATCGCGACCGTGCGCGCGTCGATTCGCGAATGGCAAGGGTTCAAGTCCGAGCCCGGCGAAGCGCCCGATCCGGCTGCGGAGCAGAAGCCTTTGACTTCGTACGAGGTATGGACCTACCGGGCCTTGCGGCTTCGAAACGATTTGCGGCGCGAAGAGGAACAGATCAAACAGACCGATCCCTTGCCGCGTCCGGAGGTCAAGTCCATCGACGATCAACTTCGCCATGTCTCCGGAAACCTCGACCGTGTGGAAAGGGCCATGCAACGATCCTCCCGGTCCGGTCCCATCCAGGTGACGGTCCCGGAGATCACCGAGGCCGTGAATGCCGCCCGCACGGAACTTGCGTCGCTTGAATCGGCCGATCCTACGAGGGCCGGCCGGCAGCAGGCGCTGGACGCGCTTGAGCGTCGCGTCGACGAGATCCGTCTCGCGCAGCGGGCTTTCCTGGAGGAGCGTTCGCGGAAGATCAGCCTGCAAATCAGCGACCGCACCGGGCCGACCGTCGACTTCTTGATGAAGACGGGGCTCGATTCTGAGCTGGCGCGGGCGCAGAAGCAACTGGACTCTATTCAGACGGAGGCTTCGCTTTCCGTCGAGCAGCGCGCGGCGCAGGCCCAACCGGTTCAGGCAGTCGTATCGCAATTGACCGAAAGACGAAAGCAAACGCCGGAGGCGAAAGAGAACAAGGATATCCGGTTTCGGTTTAACGTGGTTCCGGATTGCGGCGCGCTCTCTTCGATGGCAATCTTCCTGGCCGCTATGCTGGCCTTCCCGACGCACATGTGGAAGCGCCTCGCGGGTCTGATGATCGGAATCCCCATTCTTTATGGGGTGAACATCGTTCGACTCAGTTGCCTTGCCGTTATCGGCGCATACACGGATGCAGGCGAACTCTTTGTGTTTGCCCACGAGTACGTGTGGCAGGGAATTTACATTCTGTTTGTCGTGGCCGTTTGGCTGTTGTGGGTAGAGTTCTTGGTGAAGCCGAGAGGGAAGAAGGCTGAAGATCGTAGTCCGAAGGCAGGTGAGGAGAATCTGAAATCTCCGACGTGAGATCCGAGCGTTGAGAATCTCGAAGTCCGCGAGTCCAAAATCTAGAATCCAACGGCGCACCGCGAGGAAATGGCAATGACGCAGCAGTTTACCGCGCAACGGTTCATCTGGTTCTGCGTGAAACTTTTTGTCCTTGGTCCCATTTGTCTCTTCGCGTGGTGGCAGGTGATGCCTTCCTATGCGTACGGGCTTGGTCAATTCACCGCGGCCATCCTCAAGCACCTCTTTGGGTTTCCGATTGAGGGCGTCGTCGTCCACCGCGAAGGCTTCATGAACACCGATACTGTGATGGGGTACGTTGTGCACGGGCGCGAGGCCACGCTGCCCATCGCACAGCTCGTCTCGAACATTGCCACGTTTCTCGCCCTCATGCTGGCCACGGGGAAGCTCGGGTGGCGTCGGCTGGCGATCGGAATCGCCGCAGGTGTCGCGATCCTGGCGTTCACCCACGCCGCGTACCTGATTACGTTCTATTCCATGGCCCAGGCCATCGCCCGCGACCAGACTTATTTCGTTGCCGTAGCCCAAGTCCTGATTACCCTCCCCTTTGTCCTCTGGATCGTGTTTGCCTTCTGGAACCAATTGCCGTGGGCGAAATCCTCCTCCACCAATCCGGACGAGGACTTGTCGTAGGGCAAAGGGCCTTTCCGGGCATTTCGCCCGCACCTTGCTGCCCAATCAGGGCAGGGGATTCAATCGTGAAACGTCTCACAGCTTGTGGTACGATAGGGGGACGTTTCGATGCGAGACCGGGGGGTACCGCACCAAGGAGATTGGATTCATGGCCGGCATTACTGTGCGCAATCCACTGAGCGGCGAGATTCTTTACAACATCGCCGAACCCACCGATGTCGAGATACTCCAAGTATTTACGACGGCTCAGGAGGCACACGGGATCGTCAGCGCGATGTCCGTGGAAGAGCGCATTGCGGAGACGCGGAAGCTGAAACGGTACATCATGAAGAACCGGGAGCAGATCTGCGACAAGGTCATACGGGAAACGGGCAAGAGCCGGCTCGATGCGTTGCTGACCGAGATCTTCCCCGTTATCGACCTGATCGACTACTACGAGAAGCACGCGGCTACGATTCTGGCCGATCAGAAAGCGCCGACGCCGCTCATTCTGATGGGCAAGAAGTCGTATGTGAGTTTCGACCCGATTGGTCCGGTCTTGGTCATTTCGCCGTGGAACTACCCTTTCACCCTGAGTTTTCTTCCGACGCTATGCGCGTTTCTGGCCGGCAATTCCGCGATCCTGAAGCCGTCGAAAGAGACGCCGTTGAAAGGGGTTGTGGAAGAAATTGTGAAAAACAGCGGGTTTCTGCCGAACGCGATCCAGGTTTTCTATGGAACACGTGAAGCGGCGGCAAAGCTGATCGACTTGAAACCCGCGAAAATCTTCTTCACGGGGAGCGTAGCCGCGGGCAAGAAGATCATGGCGCAGGCCGCGGAGCACCTGATACCCGTCGAACTGGAGTTGGGCGGTAAGGACCCGATGATCGTATTCGACGACGTGGACCTTGAACGGACCGTAAACGGGGCGCTGTGGGGGGCCTTCACGAACACGGGGCAGAGCTGCACGTCTGTGGAACGGGTCTACGTGCAGGAAGGGATCTACGAGCAGTTCGTGGCCATGGCGAAAGAGAAGACGGCGCGGTTGAGCACCTTCGCGGGCAAGCCCGACGACCAAGGCGATCTGGATATCGGCACGATGACCACGGAGAACCAGCTTGCCACGGTGGACGAGCACCTTCAGGACGCCTTGGACAAAGGCGCGACCATCCTGGCGGGAGGCCCGCGCAAGCCGGGCTCATTCATCTTCTCGCCAACGGCGCTGGCGAACACGGACGCGACAATGAAAGTGGTGACGGACGAGACGTTTGGCCCGTTGCTGCCAATTATGATGTTCCGGACCGAAGAAGAGGCGATTGCCCTGGCAAACGATTCGCCGTATGGGCTGAGCGCGAGCGTGTGGTCCAGGGACTTGGTACGCGCGAAACGCGTGGCACGGAAACTTGTGACCGGCAACGTGTCCATCAACAATGTGATGGCGACGGAAGGCAACTCTGGGCTTCCATTCGGCGGTGTGAAAGACAGTGGCTTTGGACGTTACAAAGGCCCCTACGGGCTGTACACGTTCTCGAACATCAAATCGATCCTCGTAGACAAGCAGAGCAACAGGCTTGAACCGAATTGGTATCCCTACACGAAAGAGAAGTATGCAGCCCTATCGAAATTGATAGACGCCGCGTATTCGGGCGGAATCATTGGGCTCATTCGTACAGCGCTTGTGGGAATGCGCCTCGAATCGTTGGCGAAAAAGCAGCGCCTTTGAGAAGACTCCTGGAGCGTTTATCGCGGCTTGCCGCGCAGTCGATTGACCTCGAAAACGGCGGGATTGCGTCAGAATGCGATCCGGGCTACACTAGAGGCTGAGTGAGTTACAACTGACGAGGGACTTGAAATGTTCGTGCGCAGATTGGCGATAGCTTCATTGGTGTTGCTGGCGGCATTTTGGGCGGTTCCGGCCGCGCTCGCCCAAGCCACGGCGAATTCGAACGAGGCGACTGCTGGACAGGACGCCGCGACGGCCGAAGCCTTGGAAAGCGTAGAGGAAAAGCCGGCGCCGAAGATCCCCAAGCGGCCGGTGGCCGCAGTGGTTCCCGAAGAAGATGTCTCGGAACCCGCCGACATGTCCTTCCTTGAACCGCAGGACGATGTGCAAGTGCGCCGTCAGGCGGCCCTCGCCACGGAACGGCAGGCGCAAGAAAAGGTTGAGTTAGCCAAGCCGAGTGTGCGCCGGGTGAAAGTCGTCCGGATGGACCTTCAGCCGAAGCCAAAGGCGCGCCCCATTGCCATCATTAAAGGTACGCTTGGGCCTTACGGTTACGGGCAGCGGTATCGCGAAGGAACAGCCGGTAATCAAAAGGACCAACAGAACAAGATTATGGGGCCTGGTCAACAGGATCTTGGATCGCTGGGACAGCGGTCGCGCGGCGGTCGCAGAGAAAGCAACGACGACAATTAGCCGGTAGCGTGAGACGCCCTCGGGAAGAAGCAATCCGCATACGGGTCCTGCGCAGGGCTTCATGTCGAAGCAAAACGTAGCGTATCAATTCGAGTAGGGTTGCGTCGCGTTATAGCTTTTCGACGGTGATGTGATCGTTGGTGTAGATGCAAATCTCCGAGGCGACCATGAGCGCCTCTCGCACGATGGCTTCGGCCTCCATGTCGGTATGCTTCATCAAGGATCGCGCCGCAGCCAAGGCATAAGGTCCGCCGGAACCGATCGCCAGGATACCGTCGTCGGGTTCGATCACTTCGCCGCTGCCCGCGATAATCAGCGAGGTTTCGGTATCGCACACGGCGAGCAGCGCCTCAAGATTGCGCAGATACTTGTCCATGCGCCATTCTTTACCCAACTCAACGGCTGCACGAACAAGGCTCTTGTTGTACTCGTTCAGCTTTCCTTCGAAGCGTTCGAAAAGGGTGAACGCATCGGAGACGGCGCCTGCAAACCCTGCAAGCACGCGGCCTTCGGCCAACCTCCGGATCTTGGACGCATTGTGTTTCATGACGGTGTTTCCGACCGTTACTTGACCGTCGCCGCCGATGGCAACCTGTGCGCCGCGCCGAACACTGACAATCGTTGTCGCATGAATGCCGTCCATGAATACTCCTCGTTGGGTTACGGATGCCTTGCCCCCTACGATACCCGAGCGCGCGCGCAGAGTCGAATGGGCATTGTGGTGCAGGCATCTTTGCCGGGCGAATCGGCAGGCAAGAAGACCGGTCCGGTGCGTCTCGTGCGCGATGCTGGCGAGCGGTCCGTCCAAAGGGTACAATTAGACCATTGTTTCGCAGGTGGTGAGTTTCCTCTCCGATGACGCACAGTATACGGCTCGCATTTAGGTCGGTTGGGTTCTTCGCGTGTTTGGCGGCATGTTCCATGCAGGCCGCGGCGCTCGAAGAGCTTTGGCATTTCGATGCCTTTTCCGCGGCGCGCTCCATTCCCGTGGCGGTCGACTACGACGGTGACTGGAATCGCGAAGTCTTTTTCTCCACGCAATACGACGGCTCCGTGTGGAGCATGTCCGCGGCGGGTGTGTTGGCTGGACGGTACCGCCGTCCGCAATGGCTCGAAGGCGGGATTGCGGCGGCGGAAGCGCGAGGCGCGAACAGCTATCTGTTTGCGTTTGAAGAGTCCTCGGGAAAACTCAGTCTCGCGGATTTTGCCACGGGACTGAACCTATGGCTGGAAGTGCCCGGCGCGCCTCGCGAAGGCACAACACCGTGCTTCTCGGACTTGGACGGCGACGGGACTCAGGAAATCGTCTGCGTCCGGCGAAACGGAACAATCACCGCGCTGGACCGGGCCTTGACCGTGCTTTGGCAGTTCGGCGCGGACAGCGCGTTCGATGGGTCGCCTGCGACAGCGCCCATCTTCGAACGGAGCGCCGCCGTGTATGCGTTGAACGCCGATGGCGTCTTGCATTGCGTGGACGGAAGCGGGCACCCCCGGTGGCAGTTTGCGATGCGTCGCGCCGCGCCCCGGTTCCCTTCGTTCTCCGAACCCATTGTCGCGGAACTACTCTCCGGCAGCCCCGTTGTGTTGATTGGCGATGCGGCGGGCACGTTGTATGCCCTGGATGCGGCCACGGGCAAAGAGTACTGGAGACGTTCCGTCGCGTCGTGCGCCTTCGGAAACCCCGCTCTGTTGGATGTGCGCCCTCCCGAGGGGATCGACGTTGTAACCGTGAGCGAAACGGGTGAGATCTCCGTCTTGAACGGCAATGGCGTCGAGCTTTCGCGCGGCTCGCTTCCCAAAGGGGAGTACACGCCGCGGCCGCTTGTTGCCGATGTGGACAGCGATGGCGAACCCGAGTTACTTGTTCCCACACGGGGCAGTCAACTCCTCATCGCGTCGTTGAATGGAGAAGTGAAGGAAGAGGTAGCGCTCCAAGGCAGCATCCGCGAGGGTGCGGCGCTAGCCGATCTCGACGACGACGGGACGTTGGAGTTGCTCGTGGCAACGGACAGCGCGCGCATCACGTGTTTTCGCACGAGCGCCCGAACAGGCTGGACGCATCCGCGCGGCGGCCCCGCGTGCAGCGGCTTTCTGCCGCCGATCACGCGGGCGGTGCTGCCCGAGAATGGACCGCGCGCTCACGACGCGCCGGAACGCATCTCCGTTTCCTTATCCGACTTTATCGAGGGTGTTCCCTTCTCGACGGCGGTTGTCGATTTCGGAAAGGCTCAGAAAAAATCAGCGCGAGCGATCATGCGGGTTGGCGACCGGGTATTGGGGTCGGCGGTGCGGTCGTTGGCGACGGGGGCGTTTGCGGTGCCGTTCGCACGATATGCAGCAGGGCCATTCTCGCTTGAGCTTGCACTCGTGGACGAGTCCGGTCGCGTTGCGTCGAAGTATACCCCGCTCGATGTCACGCCCAACGCAATCACGCCGGTGTTGTTGCCGAGTCGAGACGCCTTTGTCGCGGCGTTGAACGAGCGTGGCGCTTCCTACGCGCCACCCGACACGTGGGTCCAGCCAGCCTACAAAGGACGCGACATATGGAGTGTCGTGCGCTTCGTGCCCGAACAGTGGCGCGCCTTTGGTTTGACCAACGAACCCTTTGTTCGTGACGCGATTCCCGCAGTCTGGGCTCCCGCTCTAGACGACGAAACGCGCTTTGGACCGGAGCACAATGCGTGGAGCGCGATGGCAACCGCGCAGGGCCCGTTCGTGCTCCTGGCCGATTTTCCGCGCCTCAAGTCTCCCTATCCCGCGCCAGCGGTGCGGGCCATCACGGAGATGGCCGGCGAGCGATTCGCGGGCTTTGCCGTGAGCGGGTGGGCTGGCCGCGTCTGGGGAGACTTGGAGAGCGACCGCAAACCGCCGAAGACACGGCAAGCGGCGCTGGAAGTCTTTCACAGAGACTTTCAGCGGCTGATGAATCAGACGCAGGGACGCCTGAATGCGGGCGAGGGCAATTCGCTGTTTGCACACCAGACGTTCGCCTGGGGGGCGCCCATGGCGTATGCCGAAGTCGGAAGGGACGTCCCGTGCGCCCCGCTTCAGTTTGCGTTCATGCGCGGGGCGTCGCGCCAGTATGGGTGCAAACCATGGGGCGTGAGCATTGCCAACGAATTCGCGGGAGCGACGCTCGATACGCGCGCGACAGCGGATGCGCCCCGCATTCGTTGGGACAGTCCGGGCAAGGCGACCTGCCCGGACTGCGGGCACTCGGCTTCGCTGGAGTTTCGTCTTGCCATGGCCGCCGACTTGTCGGGCGCGACTTTCGTCCGCAACGAATCCGACGCGCAGAATGGTTCCGGCTTCGTCCAGGAAACACCAGGAAAGGGCTTTTCCCTCTCGGAACATGGCGAGGCGTTCAAGGCATGGTATGACTACGGACAGACGTTTTCCGAGCGCGGCGTGCCGGTGACGCCCATCGCGTTCGTCGTCGACCGCAACCATGGTTGGAGACCGGGGCAACCGGCCTTCGGTATCTGGCCGCAGGATCGCGCGGAGAAATCGCTGGAGGCGGTGTTCGGCCACGTGTTTCCGTGCGGGGGCCGGCTCGATTTCGAGCAAGGGCAACTTGCCAATGGACCTTACGGCGACATCTTTGATGTGATCACAAGCGACGCGCCGTCGAAGGTTCTGACGTCGTATGCGGCACTATGGCTCGTGGGCGACGTCGAAGTTACGCGCGAACTTCGATTGGCGATCGAGGACTATGTCGCGAAGGGGGGAATCCTCGTGTTGGACGGCGCGCATGCGCGCTGGTTCCCGGAGACGTTCACCGGCGTGCACGTCGACGAAGACACGGCCTTTGCGTGCGGCATTCAGACGGCCCTTCAAAGCACCGCACCTATCGATGCGTCGTTCCGGTTCTACCGCCTCGACCCGCTCGAAGATACGCAGGCTATCGCGTGGACCGAGAAGGGGCAAACCCTCGCATGCTGGCACTGGCATGAAGACGGGATCGTGATCGTTGCAGGCACACGGCACTGGATCGACATCGCCGGCGGGCTCGTGCCGGTCGCGCCTGCGTTGCTGCGCCTGGTTGCGGATGCGGTGACGCCGGTCGGCGTGCTGGGCGACGTTGAATGGTTCGTGAACCGCACGAAGAGCGGCTATGTCGTTGGATTGATCAACAACAACGGCGTCTCGAAGACCCCCACGGTTCCCGCCGTCATCGATCCCAGTCAAAGCCGTGATTGCACGGTTACGGTGCGCGGGCAAGCGCCCACGCGCTTCGTATCGCGCATGGGCGAGTTCAACTGGAACATCGGAGCCAACGCCCTTGAGATCCACCTCGCGCCCGGCGGCGTAGGCGTCGTGGAGTTGGTGCTGGGCGGCGCGTGAGCTTTCACGCACCGCCTGCTCCCCATTGCGCTTCTTGCCGTCCTTGGCGTCCTTGCTCGTCCGTGCTCGTCCGTGCTCGTCCGTTCTCGTTAATCCTTTCTTGTGTCGAGGGGCGGCAGCTTCGCCAACTTACGAAGTGCGTCAATCGTTTGCTCCGTCATGGGGAACTTGCCCGGGTACTCTATCGACTCGACATGGCCATCCATGAATAGCACGTGGCCGCCCTTGGGCTTGTTCTGGTCGGGCCATTCGATCAGTAGGGGAATCCCCGACTGAGTTTTTGCGGAGGCGGAGGGGTCATTGATGTCGGTAATGAAGAAGCGTTCGATTCCCTCGCGCAAGCGATGGATCTCTTTCAGACCCCTGTCTGCGGCAGGATTGGGCAAATCCTGATCGATGCTGCCATCGGTTTTCGCCATTTCCGTCGCGTATGCCTGCGCAAAATTCTTCACGTCCTCATCCGACGACAACGCAAAGCCCAGATAGACGCAGCGGTTGATATCCAGAACCCTCTTCACGGCTTCGGCATCGTCTCCCAGCAACGAGCTGAATGGCTCTGCCAGTTTCTTGTCGGCGCCCTGGACTTGCGCATCGAGATCCACCATGAGTATACCCGGCTCGCGGCGTAGCGACGGGAACAGCGCGCCGGGCGTCTCATTGGCGTACATCTTGAACAGGAGCCCTATCCGTTTGAAAACGTCCGATACACTCTCGGGAGCGCTCCTTAGACCTGCACCCCTTCTGCCACGTTCCGGGGCACGTTCGGCGAGTTGACTGCCGCTTGGCGCGGGCGCGCCCAAGCCTGCTTGCCCCGTGGCGGAGGGACGTACGACCGATAGTTGAGATGAGCCTTGCGCGGGCCTTCTGCCACCGCCCAGTGACAGCGCGCCATTTGCAACTGTCACACTTTGTTGCACGCGGTTGTTCGCCTCATCTGCCTCCGCGATCGCATTCTCGGGGTCAATCTGCGCGTAGATGGTGTACGTGCCCGGATTTGCCGCCCATGATATCGCTTCGGTGGCCTTCCCACCCGCGGGAACGACCAAGGCCCCGGTGTTGATCTT
>JBHEKO010000497.1:0-7800 GCA_041859475.1 Candidatus Hydrogenedentales bacterium | reverse complement strand
AAGCGAGCTCGCAGGCTTTGTACGCCGCAATCGACCCGGTGACCCCCAGGACGATCTCCTTATTCGAGATAGGTTTCATCTTCCTCGCCGCCAATGCGCGCCTTCAACTTGTCCGCGAGGACTTCTTCCAGGGCAACGATGGTGGTCTTTCGAGAGGAACTGCGCACCATCGGCCGGGCCTCCGGCTTCGACAATTGCGAGGCGCGCTTCGCGCAAAGAATGACCAGTCGATATAGACTATCAATCTTTCCTTGAAACATCTCTACGGAAATTTTGCTCATGCTTTGCCGGGCTCCTCTTCACGCGCTTTCCAGCGCGGTTATGGCTGTCGCGACGCTCGCAGCCGCTGCGACCGGATAATAGCCTCCAAGTCGCCCACGGCCGTGTCGAGGTCCTCATTAATCACAATATAATCGAACGAGTGGCGTTCCTTGATCTCGCTTCGCGCTCCCGCAACCCGGCGCGCTATCTCTTCCTTGCTGTCCGTGGCGCGTTCAATCAAGCGGCGCTCCAACTCTTCGACGCTTGGCGCCATAATGAACACGGTCACGGCATCGACACCCGCGGCTCGCACGTTTCGCATCCCTTGAACATCAAGCTCAAGGATTACGTCCTTGCCCGAAGCGGTCAGTCGTTCCACTTCTTCGCGGGGAGTTCCGTACAAGTTCCCGTGAACCTCCGCCCACTCGAACAAGCCCCCCGAATCGCGGGCCTGTTCGAAGGTCGCGGGGTCCACGAAACGATAGTCGACTCCATCGCGTTCGCCGCTTCGGGGCCGGCGAGTGGTCATCGAAACGCTGTAGGCCACGAGCGGATCTTTTGCCAATACGCGGCGAAGGATGGTGTCCTTACCCGCTCCTGAAGGAGCGGAAATGACGATTACCAATCCGCTTCTTGGCGAACTTTCCACAATGCGGCCTGGTTCAAGGTTCATTACTGTTCTTATTCGATATTCTGGATTTGTTCGCGGATCTTCTCCAACTCCGCTTTCATCTCCAGAACAATCTTGGCGACATTTCCGTCACGCGTCTTGACGCCGAGCGTATTGATCTCGCGTTGAATCTCTTGCGATAGAAAATCCAATCGGCGCCCTGACGGGTCTTCCGCATCCAGCATCTCTATCATGTGGATGAAGTGCGACTTCAACCGGACCACTTCCTCGGTAACATCGCTCTTCTCGGCAAGGAGTGCGACTTCCAAGGCCAAGCGGTCTTCGGTGATGTTCGTCTCGGAATTCAATTCCGCTATCCGGGTCCGCAGGCGCTCCTCGTACATGGCCCTCAGATCCGGCAAACGCTTTTCAATATCCGACAAGGAGGACTTCAATGCGTCGATTCGAAGGCGGACATCGCCGGCGAGGTGACGCCCCTCTTGGGCGCGCATTTCGTTCAGCCGGGTCAACGCCTCTTCCGTCACCCGAACCACAGCGGGCTCGATTGCGGTCAAATCCTCGTCGCCTTCCTCCTGATAGAAGACGCCCTCCATTTGGGCAAGCACATTCAGTGAAAGCGTCTCGTAGGTCCCAATCATCTGCGCAAGCTCTTTCGAGGCATCCAAGTACTGTCGCGCCACCTCGTTATCGAAGCGAACGGACCTTGACGACGTGAGCGCGCGTTTGCGGCTTACGTTAATCGTGAGCTTTCCGCGAGTTATGTGCTTGCGGATGGTCTGTTTGACGATTGGGTCAAGGCCAACCCAGGCCGAGGGAAGGCGTAAACTACAATCCAAATAGCGATGGTTGACCGAGCTGATTTCAACGGTAAGGCTTTGCCCGTCAAGTTCGCCGGTTGCCTTGCCATACCCGGTCATGCTGCGTGACATTGTATCTCCCTGGAATTGAACCTCGAATAGCCGCATACTATACGCCATTAGCGCGAGGGGATGCAATTACGCTGCGCGGCAGCGAACCGTTGTCGTCGCGGGGGATCGCACGCGAGTGCCGCGGCATCGGAATGCTCCTGTTTCAAGAACCAATGCATCGTTCGAGGGATTCAAAAATTCATAATTTGATAAATAGTTCAGAAAAGGGGCACGATACGCAATCGTGTGGCTTCAGGGTGCTACAGTGCAACTGACTGGGAAAATGATGATGCATCGGGAGGGATGACAAGAAAACACCGACAATTCATTTGACTTGCATTAGTTATTATGGTATCACATAAGCAAAATGCAGGGTATGACATTTTTGCGGAAGGCAATTGCGCCGAGAGATGCGGTTCCTTCGGCTTAGTTTGTGTCAACCGCCGTACAGCCCTTGACGGTCAGAAGGTAGGTCTGTCAGTCGAAGGTGCGGTGAACCGAAGCCATATGTAGAAGGCTTCGGTGACCGTGCCTCTTTTTTGGGGGCACTGCCGGCTAGGCGAGTGAAAACAGAAAAGGGGGTATAGGTCGCTATGCAGCAATATCCGCTTATACAGGAGTCTCCCGGACTTCAAGGCAATATCGCCGAAACCGGGAATTCCACAGACGACGAAGTGCCTCGACGATGGTGACGCCGAGGGGGCGTATTGCAGTCGTCGGGTCCGATTCCGGCGCTGTCGAGCGAGGATGTGAGCTGCTCGAACGCCTCGGGTACGTGTGTACAAAGGTGGAAGACGCCGCACACGCTGCCTCCCTGGCGCAGGAAGCATCGTTGGATTTGATAGTAGCCGTGGGGAGCGGAGTCGGGGATTTCCTGGAGAAGTCCGCTTCGACACAGGAGGGGAGCATTTGGGCCGGTTCTGTGCTTGTATTAAGTGACGGTAAGCAGGCGGCGTTGTCCGCGGAGACCGGGGACACGAGCGGGGACAATGGCGGCAATCACGAATGCGAGAACGATGAACTGATTGCAGCGCGTGTCGGCGAAATGGTGGCAGCCAACCGGCTTACCCGAAGACTATCGGACACACGGGTACTGATGGACGCGTGGAAACGCGATATCTTGGATTTGGCGGGACTGGAAGTACCTGGCGCGTCACTGGGGAAGGCTGCTTCCGGGCCGCTGGGGTTGGCGCGGGCCTTGGTCTCGATTCACGACCAAATCCGGGACATTTCTTCGAGCCTGGACTCGGAGGAACCGTTTGCGTCACGATGCCGGGAGCATCAGTGCGCGGTACATGGAGAGCTGCTTCAAGCGCTTCGCCACACCATTGAAATCCTGCGCAAAACAAAGCAATCATTCAAGTCGAAGGAGCTTGGCGAGCTCAGGTCCTATCTGGAGGCCTTACTGAACGAGCATTCATAGAAAGGAGCTTCGGAGAATTCGGTAAATTAGGGGTATGCAAGACGCCGTCAAAAGGGTAGAATTGGGAGGCTAAGGGTTTTGAGCGAGGACGCTGTGCATCCGTCAGAGCTATGGAAGGCACACCGGACTTGGAGGTCGTGTGCCCATGAGTCTTGATGCGTCACTATTGAATTCGTACTTGGAGGAAACCAAGGAACGAGTCGAACGGATTACCTCGCTCGTTCTCGAATGGGAATCGGGCAAGAGTCACGACGCGCGCGGCGTGTTGGCAGAATTGCACGCGATGAAAGGCATGGCTGCGATGTCGGGATTCATGGAGATATCGGATCTCTGTCATCGCCTGGAAGACTGGTTGTCGCCCCTCGCGCACAACGGAGAGGAATTGTCCTCGCCGGAAGCGCAACGCATGCTGGACGCCGGCGATTTCATCCTGCTGCATGCCCAGACGGCTGCTCAGCTTGAGCCGACTCCGCCGGTTCCCGCGCAATTGATCGAAAGGGTCGGTCTCAAAGCCGATGAGCCGGCTCCCGCCGCCCCCCTTGCGTCTGTTGCCGGTCCGGAATCGTTGGCGGCAAATGGCGTGACGGCGTGCTGGAACGGCGAAACCGTGGAGATTTCGGTGCCCGAAATTGCCACATCCGATCAATGCTTTGAGGTTATTTCGGCGATGCACCAAGTTTTTGACCGCACGGCCTCCGGATGCCGGTGGCGTGTCGACCTCTCCGCGGTAGACCGTTCCTACCTCTTGCTGATTGGCGCGTTGAATGCCTTTCGGGAGAGTTTGCAGTCGCGAGGAGGCAGCCTCATGCTGATTCACGCAGAGGCCGGCGGATATACTACGTACTACATGCGGCGCTTGCGCGAGTGCTTTGACGTTACGTTCGTAACCGCAGGCGAGAAGGGGTGTCCGTCATGAGTTCGAGTTGGGAATTCAGTCCGGAGATGGTCGCGGAATGCGTGGCCGAAGGGCTGGAATCATTAAGCACTGCTCCAGCCTTATTGGAACGGCTGCGCAACGACATCACGGACACTTCCGCCATTGACTCGCTGTTCCGAAGTTTCCATTCCATCAAGGGCAATGCGGGCATGTTCGGGCTGAAGGCAGTAAGTTCCTTTGCTCACGCGGCGGAAAGCGCATTGGACCTGCTGCGAAAGCGCAAGTGCGAACCGACGCCTACACGACTTGACCTCGTCATGGAAGCGACCGATCTTCTTACGGGGCTGCTGGAAGATTCACAGACCCAGCCCGTGCAGGAATTGGACGCCAAATCGAAAGAATTCCTAGTCCGGCTTGAAGCCGGTTTCTCGGGCACGGGTGCTGCTATCACACCCGCGACGGAGCCTGCTGCCGCGACTGGAGCCGCCGAGGTGAATAGTGGTGCTGCCGCCGCCGCGCCAAGCGCCCCCGCGGAAGCACAAGCCGGCGCACCCAAAGAAGGGGACGCCGCGGGCGCGGGTCCTGGCCGCGAAAGCCTGCGCATCGACATGGCGAGCATGGATATTGTAACGAAAATAGCTGGAGAGCTGTTCCATCTCGACGCGCAGTTGCAGTACGAACTGCACGGCGAAGGCGAGACAGGCGTGTCGCAGTCGACCCAAAGCCTTCGCGGCATTTCGCGCGAACTTTCCGGCTTGGCAGACAAACTGCACGGCGAGCTTCTGGAGATCTGTAAAGTTCCGGTCATGCAAGTGACGCGGCCTCTCGAACGCATCGTGCGCGAAGTGAGCCGCGCGCAGCAGAAGAACATTCAGCTTGAAGTGTATGGCGATCACTTGCGGTTGGATAAGCAGGTCTTGGGCGTCCTCCGCGATCCCCTCGTGCACATCGTCCGCAATTCGGCGGACCACGGTATTGAAACACCCGAAGTGCGCGTGGCCGCGGGCAAACCGGAGCGCGGTACCATCGTGCTTGAATTCCGCGAAGCCGACGAGCACATCGTAGTCACGGCGCGCGACGACGGAAAGGGAATCAACTTCGAAGCCGTAAAGGCCAAGGCCGTCAAGATGGGGTTGATGACTCAAAAAGAAGCCGAGGCGCTCGAGAAGGACGAGATCGTAAACCTTATCTTTCGTCCGGGGTTCTCGACGGCCGGCGCCGTAAGCGACATATCCGGGCGCGGCGTTGGCTTGGATGTCGTGATGTCGAATCTGCATCAGTGCGGCGGAGAGGTGTCCGTAAAGACAGAGCCTGGCCAAGGCAGTATTTTCGAACTGCACATTCCAAAGCTCGGCTCTCCGGTTATGGAAGGCCTTGTGATTCGGTGCGCGGAGACAAAGTACCTGCTTCCCTTAAAGCAAGTGCGGCGCTTGGTCGAAGTCGATGAGTCGCAGATCGTCGAAGTGCCCGGGAAAGGGATTGTGGTGTCGCTGGCCGAGGGCTGCTTCCGTCTGCTTCACCTCGGTGAAAACCTCAATGGCCGCGACGGCAGCTTGCGCGACAAACGGCTCGGGGTTCTGTTTGAAGATCGCGATGGCAACGTGGCTGTGCTTGGCGTAACGGAAGTGCTGGGACGGCGAAGCGTGCTCGTCGAAGAATTGTCCGCTTCGCTCAAGCGGGCGCCCTACGTTTCCGGGTCCTTCATCCTCGGCGACGGGACGCTCGGTTTTGTGCTTAGCGTTGCCACGTTACTCGAAGTTGGCGGCGATTCCGATGTCAAGGAATCCAGTCCGTCAAAGGGCTCGCGCAAAATCAAGACGATCGCGTAGTCTTCGGATTTCCACGGACCGATGGCCGCGCGGAGCATCCTCAAGACTGCGCGGAAGCACCGTGGCGAAGGATCTCTTCATACAGATCGAATTCCGCGCGCGCCACGCGCTCGGCGTGAAACTCTGTCAATACTCGGTCATGCGCTCGTTGTCCCATTGCCTGGCGCCGCCCGCGGTCGGAGAGAAGCGCGTTGACGGCTTCCGCCAACGCATGAGGGTCGCGCGGGGGAACGTTCAATCCCGTCTCGCCGTGAAGATTGACGTGCTCGACACCTGTCCCCAGCATCGTGGCTACGGCGGATTTGCCGCAGACTTGCGCTTCCAGCAGCGAGATGCCAAACGCTTCGCTACGCTCCACGGAAGGAAACACGAAGACCTCGCAGGCGTGCAAGTGCGCCACGAGATCTTCATGAGAGAGGGGCCCGGGGAAGGTAACGCGCGCGCCCAACTCGCGCGCCAGTGCTTCGTTTCGCGCGCGCTCGGGGCCATCGCCCGCTATCACCACGTGCGCGTGAATGGCATTGGCCGCGCGCACGAGAAACTCCACGCCTTTGTAATAGCGGTGAATGCCGGAAAACAGCACGAAGTCGCCGCCATACCGGGTCCGAAGCGCGTCCAGCGCCGCGTCATCCGGTTTCGCGAAATCCTCCGGAAGCACGCCCAGCGGCACGATGCGGCACGTGTCACGCACAGGTTGCAGCGTCGATGATGTATCGACGTACTGTTGCGAAGTAGGGATAATCATGTCGGCACGGCGCAAAAACGCGCGTTGGATACGGCCGTAGTAGCGCATGGCCGTTGCCTGCCGGACAACGTCGCTATGGTAACGCACGACCAGCCGCGCACGCGGCTGGGCTACAAGGCAACTGACCTCGGCGGTGGGATTGGGCACGTGTACGACGACTACGTCGGCCTTCAGACGCCGCAGATACCACGGATACAACGGGGCCATCGGCGCGCTCTGGAACCGCCCCCATTCCCCTACTTCGAGCACGCGTGTTCCGTCGCGCACTTCCACGCGTGTCCACGGGGTGCGGCTGCACGTCAACGCCTCGACCTCCGCCCATTGCCGTTGATACCGGCAGCACAGGGCGATATGGCGTTCTACTCCGCCCAGGATTGGCGGATCGAAGTCTTTGTAGACGTGGACGATCTTCATTGCAATAGAACTACGCGAGCTTTGGAACCCGCATTAAATGAATAGAGGTCCGCTTTGGTCATAACAAAACGGAGCCGTATAGGCGCGCCGGTTTCCGGCAACGTATCGTGTCCCTTCCATTGAACGCGTTCGGACACGCTGTCGCCGGTGAGCGGAACGCAGTCATCGAGCCCATACCCGGGTATCGTCGATCCATTTAGTGCAAGCACTTCCACGCGGATGCCGCCCCCGTCGCGCACGGCGTAGTTGACAGACAAGGCCCTCGCGGCGCCATCCAATAAACTCGTCTTCACCGTTCCCTCGCGGTCGCCAGCTTGCAACGAAGCAAAGCCGTCTTTGCGCAACGTGGCGAGACCGATGCACGCGCGCGCCTTCTCAGCCCCGTGCGTTTCGTCAAACCCGCCATAGAAGAGTTTGATCGTGTCCCCTTCCACGAGGGGATGGTTGGGCGTGAACACCATGTCGTCGTCCCACGCGCCGGGCTTGCCGACGTCGAGCAGGCGCGGACGCGGCTCCTCCTCGCGTTGCCAATGCTCGCCGTCGCGGCTCGTGACGAGTTCGACAAAGCAAGGGCCATCGTTCTTGCCGTCGGTAATCGGAAACATCCAGAGAAAACCCACATGCATCGTCTCGTACGCAAACCCGCACACGCCATAGAAGTCGGTATGCGCGCCTTTCGCGGCATCGGCGGGCGTGACCCAACGGTCATCGA
>JBHEKO010000235.1:0-8877 GCA_041859475.1 Candidatus Hydrogenedentales bacterium | reverse complement strand
CGCTTGCCGATGTCCGTCTGGGCTGCTATGTCTATACGCATTCGTGTCCCCCGCAACCTTCCATCGAACGATACCAGAGCGACCCCTCCTACGGCAACCACGCACAGCGTGCTAATGCACCCATCCGCTTAGATTCTCACCACCCTTCCCGCCTGCCTGCCTCCCCCCAAGCCCCAATCATTGCCCGCCTCTATCGCCGCACGGGCCAAGGCGATTGGCAAGTGGCCCCATTCGCCACCGCTATGCTACGCTAGCGCACAACGAGGGGAGAAGCCTTGCCGCGCATCTTCGACAATATCGATCTGTCCCTGCTACCTGCTTTGCAGGATACATTGCGCCTATCCGACAAGGCCGACTTCTGCGTCGGGTATTTCAACCTGCGCGAATGGAAAGGCCTCGACGGTCTAATTGATCGGTGGCCGGGCACGGAAGAAAGCCGCTGCCGTCTGCTCGTGGGTATGCAGCGTCTTCCGCAAGACGAACTCAAGGAAATGATGAGCCTCGTCCATCGCGATGATGCGATGGATAATCAGACGGCCATTCGTCTGAAGCGGAAGCTCGCCGAAGAGTTTCGTCAGCAACTCACGTATGGCGTTCCCACCGACGCAGACGAGGCGGGCCTTCGGCGACTCGCGGTGCAATTGAAAGCAGGCAAGGTAGTAGTGAAGCTCTTTCTGAAGCATCCGCTGCACGCGAAGCTCTACCTCTGTTTTCGCCCGGATCCCATCAACCCCATTGTTGGCTATGTAGGTAGCAGCAATCTGACGTTGGCTGGCCTCTCTGCCCAGGGTGAACTCAATGTCGACGTGCTCGACCACGACGCTGGACTTAAACTGGCTCGCTGGTTCGAGGATCGCTGGGCCGACAAATGGTGTCTCGATATCTCGAAAGAGCTTGTCCAGATTATTGAAGAAAGCTGGGCGCGTGAAGATCCCATCCCCCCTTATCACATCTATCTCAAGATCGCCTATCACCTCTCGCAGGAAGCCAGGGCGGGATTAAGCGAGTTTCGCATTCCGCGCGACTTTGGTAAGAGGCTATTCCCTTTCCAAGAAGCCGCCGTCAAGATCGCTGCCCACCACTTACATAAGCGGGGCGGAGTGCTGATTGGCGACGTTGTCGGCCTCGGAAAGACGCTTATGGCGGCCGCACTGGCCCGCATATTCCAAGACGATCACAACACCGAAACGCTGATCATCTGCCCAAAGAACCTCGTCCCGATGTGGGAAGATTACAAACACAATTATCGGATGCTAGCGAAAGTCGTTCCGCTAAGTCGCGTGATTCGCGAGCTGCCCGAACTCAGAAGATATCGGCTTGTCCTAATCGATGAAAGCCACAATCTTCGCAATCGAGAAGGGCGGCGGTTCAAGGCCATACAGGAGTACATCGTACAAAACGACAGCAAGTGCATTCTTCTCACGGCAACACCCTACAACAAGACCTATCTCGATTTGTCCGCCCAACTGCGGCTGTTCGTGCCGGAAGACAAGGACTTGGGTGTGCGACCGGAAAAGCTCATCCAGCGCTTGGGTGGCGAAGCTCCTTTTATGAAAGCGCATCAATGTCCCGTACGCTCGTTGCGGGCTTTCGAGAAGAGCGAAGAGACAGATGATTGGCGCGACCTCATGCGCTTGTATCTCGTCCGTCGCACGCGCAGCTTCATTCAGCAGCATTACGCTACGACCGACCCGGAGAATGGACGGCGGTTCTTGACGTTTGAAGACGGCAGCCGCTCCTACTTTCCCGCACGGATACCGCGGACGGTGTCGTTTCAGATCAATGACAAGAGCAAGGACGATCCCTATGCCAGGCTCTATGCGCAATCCGTGGTGGACACCGTCGGAAACCTCAGCCTTCCACGTTATGGGCTCGGAAACTACGTTGCGCCAACACCCGACACGCCGCCAACGAACCTCGAAGCGCACATACTTGACGGCCTGTCCCGCGCCGGACAACGCCTCATTGGATTCTGCCGGACCAATCTGTTCAAACGCCTTGAAAGCGGTGGTCCGGCGTTTATCCAGTCGATCGAACGGCACATCCTTCGCAATTTCGTGTTTCTGCACGCCATTGAGAGTAACGGCGCACTTCCACTCGGTTCTCAGGCTGCCGAGTATCTCGATGCGCGGACTTATGACGAGGACGCCGATAGTGCGATTCCCGGCCTGTTTGACGATGACGGAGACGACAACGGAAGCCAACCGGTTGCTACATCGCTGGGTTTGGAGACGGAAGCCGACTATCGCGCTAGAGCCGCCGAGGTCTACGCATCGTACACGACGACATTCAAAAGGCGGTTCAAGTGGTTGCGGGCCACACTATTCGTTCCGAAATTGAAAGATCGCTTGCTCGCCGACGCTCTGGCGCTGCTGCAAGTTCTGAAACGATGCGGTCAATGGGACGCGACGAAGGATGCCAAACTGACGCAACTCTACAACCTTGTTGCAACCAAGCACGCCGGCGAAAAGATCCTCGTGTTCACCCAGTTCGCGGACACGGCGCGTTATGTGAAGGCCCGGCTTGCCCATTTGGGCGTAGGCGCAATCGAGGTGGTAACGGGAGACTCCCCAAATCCCACCGATCTCGCGTGGCGCTTCAGTCCGGTTAGCAACGACAAACAGGCGCAAATTGCCCCAGAAAAGGAATTGCGGATTCTCGTCGCAACGGACGTGCTCAGCGAAGGCCAGAACCTGCAAGACGGCCACATCATCGTCAACTACGACTTGCCCTGGGCCGTCATTCGTCTGATCCAACGCGCAGGCCGCGTCGACCGCATTGGGCAACAGGCCGACAAGATCCTGTGTTACTCTTTCTTGCCCGCCGACGGAGTTGAACGAATCATTCGCCTTCGTGGGCGCGTGCGCCAGCGTCTCCGCGAAAACGCCGAGGTCGTCGGCACCGACGAGGCCTTCTTCGAGGACGATATCGACGATGGTTTCGTGCTCGATATCTACAACGAGAACGCCGGGATTATGGACGGCGACGCCGACACCGAGGTCGATCTCGCCTCCTATGCCTATCAGATCTGGAAGAATGCCATCGACCGGGACCCGGCTCTCAACAAATCGATCCCCGCGCTGCCGGATGTCGTATATTCGACGAAACAGCACGCGGCGACCCCGTCGCGGCCACACGGTGTGCTTATTTACGTGAAGACGGGCGAGGGCAACGACGCCCTCGCTTGGATCAACGAACAAGGCGAGAGCGTAACCCAGTCGCAGTTGACGATCCTGCAGGCGGCGGCCTGCGAACCCGACGCCCCTCCCGCGCCGCGCCACGCGCGTCATCACGAGTTGGTCCAGAAGGGCGTCGCTCATCTGATCGAAGAAGAAAAGAGCATCGGCGGGCAACTGGGCCGTCCCTCCGGCGCGCGGTTCCGCACCTACGAACGTCTCAAGGATTTCCTCAGAACCATTGGAACGACTCGCGACCTCCTCTATACCGACGAATACGTACGGTCCATCGAGCGCGCCCTCGACGACATCTACCGCTTCCCCCTGCGCCAATCCGCGATCGATACGCTCAACCGCCGCCTCAAGACGCACATCCGCGACGAAGAACTGGCCGAGTTGGTCACCGGGCTACGGGAAGACGAACGCCTCTGCATCGTCCACGAAGACGGCGAACACGAGGAACCAAGGATTATCTGCTCCATGGGATTGACTGGGGGCTAAGATGAATATGAACCGTGGAGGGTTCGACGAATTGAAGTCAAAAAAGAGAGCGGCCAGGGGATGCTCCCGGGTCGGTAAGTGACCGGCCTCGCTGGTCGCTGCTCAGTAGCATACTGCTTTTTGAGGCCGACATGCCATTAATGTGGCAAAGTACAGACAAAGAGCGAGACGAGAAATTGGTTTCGACCAGATCGCTTCGAAAGGAACTGCAGTGGCGTTGAATTTCGAGAAACTCCGAGAGAACCTGCGCGACTTCAATTTCAAAGATCTCTTCGAAGAGCTTGGTTGGTTCAAACCGAGTCAGAAGAAGGCCGTTTCCTTCGAGTGCAAGGGGAACTCCTTTACGCGAAGGCAAATCGCCGAACTGAGCGGCGTAGCCGTTTTCGAGGTGGCTGGCGAATCCGGTCAGATTCCCGACTCCAAGATGCGGGCCTCGGTCCATCGGGAAATAGCGCAACAGCACCACGAGAATTTCCTTGTCTTCCTCGACAAGAACCGATCGCAGAGTCTCTGGTATTGGGTGAAGCGAGAGGCAGGCAAACTGTACCCGCGCGAACACACCTATTTCAGCGGACAACCCGGCGATCTCTTCCTGAGCAAGTTGGGGCAGATGTTCGTCGACATCAGCGAACTCGATGAATCCGGCAACATCCCCATCGCGCAGGTTGCTCAACGCATCCAAAAGGCGCTCGATGTCGAGCCCGTCACCAAGAAGTTCTATCGGGAGTACCAGGAACAGCGCATCGAGTTCATCGACCTGATCGAGGGCGTTGACGATGAAAAGCAGCGCAAGTGGTATGCCTCGGTTCTAATGAACCGCCTCATGTTCATCTATTTCCTTCAAGAGAAGAGGTTCTTGGACGACGGCAATCTCAACTATCTGGCATCCAAACTCGATCAATCCCGCGCCAGAGGCGCAGACTGTTTCTTCAAGAACTTCCTCAAGTTGCTCTTCTTCGAGGGATTTGCGAAGCCGGAAGAAGAACGCAGCCCGGAGGCGCGCGCCACTCTCGGAAAGATCAAATACCTTAATGGCGGCCTGTTCCTTCCGCACGTGGTCGAGCAACGTTATCCCAAGTTGGATGTGCCCGACAAGGCATTCGATAACCTCTTTCAACTCTTCGGCCGGTATTCGTGGAACCTGAACGACACGCCCGGCGGGGACGACGATGAGATTAACCCCGACGTTCTCGGGTACATCTTCGAGAAGTACATCAACCAGAAGGCCTTTGGGGCCTACTATACCCGCCCCGAAATTACCGAATACCTTTGTGAACGCACCATCCACCGCCTCATTCTCGATGCTGTCGAGAAGATCGAACCGGGCAAATTCACTGAAATCGGCGATCTGCTCATGAACCTCGATGCGCGCCTCTGCAAATGGCTGTGGAAAGAGGTGCTACCCAAACTGAGCCTCCTCGATCCTGCGTGTGGGTCCGGAGCCTTTCTTGTCGCTGCCATGAAAGTCCTCGTGGACATTTACTCCGCCATTATCGGTCGTATCCCATTCACGAAGAACGCCGCGCTTAAGATGGACCTGAACAGCGTCCTTCGCGACCACAAGAGCATCCACTACTACATCAAGAAATCCATCATCACCGATAACCTCTACGGTGTCGATATCATGGAGGAGGCCACCGAAATCGCCCGGCTCCGCCTGTTTCTAGCGCTGGTCTCCTCCGCCGACAGCGTCGATCAGCTCGAACCGCTCCCCAACATCGATTTCAACATTCTCCCCGGAAACTCGCTCATTGGCCTGCTTCACGTCGACCCTGCGAAATTCGACTCGAAGACCGGCGCGCCCACGCTTCCAGGGCGTCAAGCGAAGATGAAACTCGTCTCCGAAAGCGGAAAACACGATCTCCCCGGAATGACCTACGAAACTGGTACGGGCCCCACTGACAAAGAGCGACAAGTGGAGTACCTCCGCTCGATCCGCTCGAAGAAGTTCGCCCAGATCATCGAAGAGAAGAACCGCCTCATCGACAACTACCGCCACGCCGCCACCTACGGCCAGAATCTCACCAGCTTGCGCGACAATATCAACGCCCACAAGGAAGCCGCTAACGCGACGTTGAACAAGCTCTTGCTCGACGAGTTTCAACTGCATGGCATCAAATACGAGCAGGCGACCTGGGACACTGCCAAGAACAAGGAGGGCAAACCTAAGAAACGCTCCCTGACCTTGGACGATATCCGCGATCTACAGCCCTTTCACTGGGGCTTTGAGTTCGACAAGATACTCGCGCGCGGCGGCTTCGACGCCATCATCACGAACCCGCCGTGGGAGAAGTTCAAGCCTAATGCCAAAGAATTCTTCCAAGCGTTTTCCAAACTTATCACCAAGAAGACGATGCTCATACATGATTTCACTTCCCAGCAAGCAGCATTACTTCAGGAACCGGAAATCCGGGCTGCATGGCTCGCCTACCTTTGTCAGTACCCGCATCAAAGCGCCTATTTTCGTGCTGCTGAGCACTATAAGAACCAAGCAAGCGTTGTGGAAGGAAAGAAGGCCGGTTCGGACACGAACTTGTACAAGCTGTTTGTCGAGCAGTGCCAAAACCTGCTGCGAGAGCATGGTCACTGCGGGATCATTGTACCGAGCGGGATTTACACAGACCTTGGCGCAATGCAGCTAAGGAGGATGCTTTTCTCCTCAACGGAACTAGACTCTGTCATCGGATTATCGAATGAACGCTTCATCTTCGAGAATGTCCATCACGGGTTCAAATTCTGTCTCTTGACTTTTCGAAAGTCGGGAAAGACGACGAGTATTCGTGTCGCTTTTAGGATCAATCCTCGGGAGGCCATTGCACCAGCAGGATTGGAGTCATTTCTTCACGACGCCAGTTCTCTGGTGAGACTGGACATTGACGTGATTCAGAAACTTGCGCCGGATTCGCTTTCGATTATGGAGTTTCGCAGTGCATTGGACATTAGTATCTCCGAGAAGTTGCTTGCTCATCCCCGCTTTGGTGAAGACATTATTGGCTCCTGGAATGCTCGTTTCACAACGGAATTCCACATGACAAACGATAGCCACCTCTATTTGTCACGTCCATCGCCCAACCGTCTACCTCTCTATGAAGGGAAGATGATTCATCAGTTCTGCTCGGACATGGGTAGACCAAAGTACTGGGTTGACGAAAAGCGCGGGAGGTCTGCACTTCTTGGAGGTGGGGAAGACAGTAATCAAGTTCTCGATTATGAGTATTATCGTCTCGCTTTTCGAGACGTTACCGCGAGTACAAATGAGCGCACGATGATAGCGACAGTTCTTCCGCGACGTGTCTTTTGCCCGCATACCATAAGTCTGGAGAATGTACGGGACAGTTCTCTCTCTGCGCCGACGAGAATCTACTTGTGTGTTCTGCTGAACAGCTTCGTAATTGACTACACTCTAAGATTCCGCGTCACCTCGCACGTGTCGTTCTATTTTGTCAATGCCATTCCTATTCCACGACCCAGGGCCGGGAGTGCGATCTCTGCAGAGATTGTCAATAAGGGTTCGCGACTGATTTGTACTTCGCCTGAATTCGACGACCTCGCTCAGGAGGTAGGTCTTGGGAGTCACAAGTCTGGTGCAACGGACCCTGCCGAGCGGGCTCGGCTTCGGGCGGAACTTGACGGAATTGTAGCGCACCTCTACGGGCTGACGGAGGATGAGTTCGCCCATATCCTCACGACCTTTCCGTTGGTCGAGCAGGGGGTAAAGAACGCCGCACTTCAGGCCTATCGCGACTTTGCCCCGAAGACCGCCGACGAAGAGGCCGCCGCGTTGATTCGGGCGGGAGAGAACGGGCGCGTGGAGTTCAAATCCACTGCCCGATGGGACCTGCGCGAAGGGAAGGCGAACAAGGAAATGGAGCGGATCGTCGTCCGTGAAGCGGCGGCCTTCGCCAATTCCGGCGGCGGCACGCTGCTCATCGGCGTTGCAGACGATAAGACTGTGCTGGGCCTGTCGAACGATCTCCAGACATTTAATGAGAAGAAACGAGACCTCGACCAGTACGAGCTCTGGCTTACCGATTTGCTCCTCAACGGCCTCGGCAAAGAAAATGCCGGTCTCTTCAAAGTCTCGTTTCCCGTGGTGGATGGCCGGCCTATTTGCCGCGTGGACATCCAACCCGGTACCGGCCCCGTTTACGTCACCATCGACAGTGACGAACAGTTCCACATCCGCACCGGCAACTCGATCAAGCGCCTGAACTCGCGCGAGACCGTCGAGTATGTGAAGACCCACTGGAGGAACTAGGTGTCCCGCCCGGCGGTGTGCGGCAATTTGCCGTACAATGTGGTATACTCGCGTGGCAATGTTGGACGCAATTGGAGCTTCGCCATGAATGCCAAGCGACTTGATATCCGCCTGAATGCGGCGACGAAAGACCTGATCCAGCAGGCGGCGGAGCTTCGCAGTCAGACCGTTACGCAGTTCGTCGTTTCCGCGCTTTCCGAGGAGGCCGGTAAAGTGCTGGCGGAACATCGGCGAACCGTGTTGTCCAACCGTGACCGTGACCTCTTCCTGAAACTGCTTGATACACCGCCCCAGCCCAACAAGGCCCTTCGAAAGGCAGCGACGGCATATCGGAAGTTGGCCGGCAAGTGAAATGGGCCGTTGAAGCCTTGACCTCCGCACACGAGCGGGAAGACTTCAAGTGCGGAAGGGCGTCTCTGGACAAGTACATCCACAAGTACGCACTTCAGCACACGCGCAAGCACGTTGGGCGCACCTACGTGGCAGTTGAGCCGGGCGCACGGCGGATTCTTGGTTATTACACGTTGGCGAGCGCTTCCGTGGAGTTCGACCACTTACCCGATACATTGCAGAGAAGACTGCCCCGTTACCCGCTCCCCGTCGCACTGTTGGGCAAACTCGCGGTGGATCGAAATGCACAGGGGCAGGGGGTAGGCGCGTTTCTTCTCATTGATGCCCTGAGGCGCGTCGCAACCGTCGCGGATCAAATGGCGGTACATGCCGTGGAAGTCCATGCGCTGGATGAATCGGCGAAGGCATTCTACGCGAAGTATGGCTTTCAGCCCTTCGTGGACCAGCCGCTGCACTTGTTTCGTCCGCTAGCTACGATCAAGCAACTCTTCTGACCTGACTCGGGCCAATTTAAGGCGATTGGTTGACTCATCTCTCCCGACCGACTAGAATCCCAGAACCTTGGCGCATCCGGGGTCGTTCACAATGGAT
>JBHEKO010000825.1:0-4865 GCA_041859475.1 Candidatus Hydrogenedentales bacterium | reverse complement strand
TCTTCGCGATGACGATTGCTCACGCCGTTAATTCTGGCGGGAGTCCGGAAGTCCTCTACGAAGCGGTCCTTGGATGGGCCCAGGAAAGAGGCATCACGGGATCCCTCTTGGACACTATCCAGCAAGCAGCTGATAGGCCCCCGGCGGACTACATCAACAAGATGGGTTGGGTCCTCATTGCACTCCAGAATGCCTTTTGGCAATTGCTTCATGCTCCAGATTTGACCGAAGCCGTAGTAGATACCGTGATGCGCGGCGGCGATACCGACACGAATGCGGCGATCTGTGGTGCCCTGTTGGGTGCCGTGCATGGAAGAAAAGCTGTTCCCGCGCAATGGGAGGAAAAGCTCTTGCAATGCCGTCCCGAAGCAGGTCGTCCCGGTGTGAAGCATCCACGACCCAAGTGCTTCTGGCCCATTGATGCTCTAGAACTCGCTGAAAATCTACTCCGTCCGTGAGCCAAGCGGAGGGCGAGGTGAAGTGCCGCGAGCGACTGAGCGGCATCGTCAGGGAGTACTACCGCGAAGCGGCGTAGCTACTGCGTGGGCATCGCGGAACGCGAACTGGAAAAGCAATCCGGTACGGTAAACCGTCGCCGGACGGAGTGTTTCCACGAGAAATGGTCGGATTAGCCATGTCTCGACGCCAATCTGGACGCTGACTCCTTGAAATCCAGCACGTCGCCGGACTATACCGAGGCTCAACATAGTCAAATCTATGCTGGAACACCAGCGCCTACATTTCCGCACACCTCACGATCTTCCCGTCGGCGAAGGCGAGGGTGAGGGTGAGGCTGGCCTGTTGACTTTGTGACGGAAAAGGGAGAGCAGCGATGACCGAGATAAGAGCCTGGGCGGAAGATTCGATGCAGGTTTGGTCATCTTTTCTAGAGGCATGGCCCCCGGCGCGCGTTCGAGAAATGACGCTTGACGAGTACACGAACCCGGGCAAGGACGACGCCTTCATCTATTGGATCGAGTCACGACTCGACAAGCTCGGGAGTATTTGGGGAGGCTCGGCGTTCAAGTTCGGCATCTATCATCGGGATCGGACCGAGGAGAAGGAAGCAAGTGGCGGACGGATCTGGGGGGAGAAGTATGCTTGGCTCTCCAAGCTCGGACAAACCGAGCAAGATGCTTTTGCCAAGATCCATGAACGGATCATCGAAGTGATTGACGCCGCACAAGTGGGGAACTTCGAGCGGATTGACGAGATTGAGCTGGCCCCGACACTCAAATGGAAAGTAGCGTTCCTGTATCAGGACCGTGAACAACCCGTTGTTTTCCCCATCTTCATGAAGAAGGCTCTCTTCCACCACTACCAAGCCATCGATCCCACCGCAAAAATGGGAACAACGCCATACAGCGTGATGTACGCCATCCTCTACGAACGCCACAAGGACTTGGGGGACGTGTTCAAAATGGCGTATGCCCTGTGGAAGCAGTGGGAAGAAGACAAGGAGCCAATGGCCAGGGCCTGGGCCCTGCCCGTTGGATGGACGTTGGATGCAGACGCGGTGGAGGAGCTCTGTTCCAAGGAGGAGGTGAGCCCGGAGGACGTGGACTCCGTCCTGGAAAACCTCCTTTCGGGCGCGGACCTCTCGGCAGGCGACCATCTGGCGGTACTGGTCCAGGGAAACGTTCGGGCGGTCGGCACATTGACGAGCGTGGAGCCTGGCGAATTTGCCTGGAAGCAAACGTCTGTGAGCTTCCCTTCCGGCCTTCTCGTGAATCCAACGTCGGAGATCAAGGAACTCGACGCAGCCGAATGGCAGGAAATCTGGAGCCAAGTCCCCAAACCCGATGAGACGGCCGAGACGGAGAAGGCTGCTAAGGGGCCTCGTTACTGGAAAATAGCCCCCGGAAGTAACGCCGTCGCGTGGGACGAATGGCGCGATAAGGGCATGGCCGCCATCGGCTGGTCGGAGCTCGGCGATCTCACCGGCCTGAGCCGGGAAGAATTCGACGCGCGCACGGCGGAATGCCAAAGGCAACACGGTTATCGGAAAGGGATGAACCAGGTCTGGAGTTTTCGCAATATACGCCCCGGAGACCGTGTTGTTGCCAATCAGGGTACCCATACCGCTCTTGGGATTGGAACCGTGACAGGCGGATATCGATTTGTTACTAGTGAACACATTGCCGAGGATGAAGGCTACCCTCACCAGATCCAGGTGCATTGGGACGACGTTACTCCCCGCAAAGTGCAACAAGCAGGCTGGCGCCGAACACTACTGGAGCTGGACAAGAACACTTTCGAAGCGCTGGTGTCTCAGCAGGAAGAAGCTGAGGCGGCCGCACCCAAGAAAGAGCCTGCGGCACCGCCGTGTGAACCGCAGAATATCATCCTTTACGGCCCACCGGGGACGGGCAAGACTTACAGCACCGTACGGCGCGCTCTCGAGTTGATTTTGGGGCCTGAGAAGCTCGAGGGGCTGTCGGAGCGAGGATTGGTCGCTCTGTTTCGCGAACACCAGACCCGCGGTCAGATTGAGTTCGTCACTTTCCACCAGGCGTATGGCTACGAGGAATTTGTCGAGGGACTACGGCCTGTATTGGGTGAAGCCGACAGTCAGAATGTCCGCTACGAGTTGCACGACGGCGTTTTCAAACGCATTGCGCTCAGGGCAGCAGCCGAAGGGCTTCGGACACCGACCACGGCACCCGATTTTGAAGAACTCTGGAATCGCTTTGGCACCCAAGTCGCCGAAGAGGACGAACTCGTTGCAAAAAGCCAATCTGGCAAGGCCTACGTGCTTAAACGCACTGACGTCGGAAGTATAAGGATCTATTCGTGTGACTTGGACGACGAAGGAAATGTCACTTCGGTCGCGGACAAGGGGCATACGGCTTCGCAATCCAGTAGTCGAGTCATCTGGGAAAATCGGGAACAGTTCGGAACAGAAATCGAGAATCTAAGCTACGAGGAGTTGAAGAAGGTTTTTGCACGCGCTCGCGGTGGTGGCAGTGGCAACGCTTACACACCACTGTGGATCGTCTACGGTCAGCTACTGGCGCTGAGCCGCAGCCGGGTGGCGCTCACAGAAGAGTTGGTGGACAAACGTGCTCGGGTGCAGCAGGCTCTCGACAAACCTAGCGCTGGCGGCGCTTCGTTTTCTTTCTCGACACAAAGCCGCCAGTATGTGCTTATCATCGACGAGATCAACCGGGGCAACGTCAGCAAGATCCTGGGTGAGCTCATTACGCTTCTCGAACCGGATAAACGGCTCGGGGCTCGGACCGAATTGAAGCTGCCGCTTTCGTACTCGCCGACCCATCGGTTCGCCGTGCCGCCCAACCTGCATGTGCTTGGCACGATGAACACCGCAGACCGTTCCATTGCATTAATGGATGTGGCTTTGCGGCGACGCTTCAGCTTCGAGGAACTGATGCCAAGTAGCAGCGTTATCCGCGACGTGCTGAGCAAGAAGGTGCCGGATGCGGGGTTCATCGACCTCGTCGTCGATATCTTCGATACACTGAACGATCGGATTCGGTTCCTCTACGACAGGGACCATCAACTGGGGCACTCGTACTTTCTGGATGTGGAAGACATGGCGGGCCTTCGGCGGGTTTTCATGGATCGCGTAATTCCGCTGATGCAAGAGTACTTCTACGGGGCCTGGGACAAGATTTGCACGGTCCTTGGCTGCCCCTACGACGAGGCCGGCGAACCTAAGCGCGGCGGACACGTCGTATCAAAGAAAGATGCTCGCCGTGTCTATGTAGCCCCCATCGTGCGTGCCGAAACCTTCCCGGAGGTGCGCACTCTCGGTTTCGATCACGATGAATACGAAGACCGAGTGGATTTCGCTGTTATGCGCGGCTTTCGAGACGGGCGGATGTCGCACGATGACTTGACCCGCACTTTTCTCGGTGTCCTGCACCTCAAGAAGGAGGAGTTCGAAGAGCGGCTAGCAACACTTACGGCCAACGAGGCTGATGCACACCAAGACGACGTCGCCTTGGAGAGTAGCGCTACGGAGCTGCTGGAAGAAACAGAGATCGCCTCGTGAAGCGACTTGTCATTCGAGAGCATGCCCGGATCGTGCGATGGAGCCGGGAAGGTCCGGCCCCGGAAACTGAC
The DNA here is from genome assembly GCA_041859475.1 of Candidatus Hydrogenedentales bacterium. Lineage (GTDB taxonomy): Bacteria > Hydrogenedentota > Hydrogenedentia > Hydrogenedentales > SLHB01 > JAIBAQ01. The sequence goes on along the minus strand of JBHEKO010000825.1, from coordinate 779 downwards.
GAGCATGTGTATCTCGACCTGCATCTATACGACCGTCTCAAGCGATTTGACCAGCACCAACGTGAGGAAGCCGACCGCGTGTTCTTGTGGGGCGATGGCAGCGCGCGTACGCAGCAGTGGGTTGGCGTGATCCAAGTGCCCGGCCTTCAGGTGGAAGTGCTTCCCAAGTTGGATGCAGAAGAACCAGACGTTGGGAGCCATGAGGTACGGCGCAATCTGCTGTACATGCTCGCAGTCGCTGGCGAAGTGCCGGTCCGAAGTCGTGATCTCGCTCGACTGGCCAGTCGCAAGGCACCGCTGTCAGAGACGCTTGCCGCTATCTTCGCCGACCGGCTGCTCAGGGAGCTTTTACGGGGCCCCGAGCGCACTTACTTGCAGCGTGAGGAGAATCTCCGTCGTTTCAAGGGCAAGCTACTCATAGGCAAGCAGACACTTCACAACGCGGCCCACCGAGAGCGATTCGTCTGCCGATTCGACGAGTTTTGCGACGACACGCTTATGAATCGGATCTTTCGTGCTGCATGTCGCGTGCTTCTCGACATGACGCACACTCCACCGACACAGGACCTTCTTCGGCACTGCCTGCTTCTTCTTGACCAGGTAGAAGACGTGTTCATACACGACGAACTCTTCGATCAGGTAAACATTACCCGGCAGAACGAACGGTTTACTGACGTTTTCTACTTTTGCCGTCTAATCCTCCGGGGCTGTGCGCCGACTGTTCGGGCTGGCGCAGTGCGCAGTTTTTCGCTTCTTTTCGACATGAACCACGTCTTTGA
>JBHEKO010000783.1:0-4627 GCA_041859475.1 Candidatus Hydrogenedentales bacterium | reverse complement strand
TGTGCCGTACTGGACGTACACCCAGCTCACCATCATCACAATGATCACGGCAGGCAGAATGAAGCACGCGCCACCAATGGCGAAGCCGCGAATCCCCGCGCGACGGAACCCGATGTGAATCGCCATCTCGGTAGAGTTGGGGCCCGGGATCAGATTCGTCGCCCCCAGGATATCGAGGAACTCCTGGCGGCTGAGCCAGCGCCGGCGCGTTACGAACTCGTCCTCCATCATCGACACATGCGCGGCTGGCCCGCCAAATGCGGTCATGCCCAATCGAAGGAAGACGGCGATGAGTTCGCGTACGCTTTCCGCTCTCATCGCGCCAGGGACATGGGAATCAATTGGTTGCTCTCGACCCGATTGCACGGGCTTCCCTCCTGCCTAAGAAACTTGGGAAATCATACCGGGGTGGCGAGTTGTGCTCCAGCCACACACGCATCAAACGGAATCAGCGCTCTCGTTGCTCCGCGGGCGTAGCCTTTGTGCGGTCCCGTCGACTGCGGTATCCTACCCGCATGCCAGACGACCTCTTCAAACATGCCGCCGCGGAACGCCTGCGCAAGGAAGCGCCGTTGGCGCGGCGCGTCGCCCCGCGCACGCTGGACGACCTTGTGGGACAAGAACACATCGTGGGTCCCGGCAAGATTCTGCGCCGGGCCATCGAAGCCGACCGCGTTACGTCGCTGATCCTCTATGGTCCACCGGGGTGCGGCAAGACCGCGCTGGCGCGCCTCATCGCCATGCGCACGCAATCCGTATTCGACAATCTGAACGCGGTCACCTCGGGCGTGAAAGACCTGCGCGCGTTGATCGATGCGGCGAAGGCGCGCCGCGTGCACGACGGACGGCGTACGATTGTCTTCGTCGATGAAATTCACCGGTTCAACCGCGCACAGCAAGACGCGTTGCTGCCCGATGTCGAAAACGGCAACATCATCCTCATTGGCGCGACGACTGAAAATCCCTTCTTCTCCGTGGTCGCCCCGCTGTTGTCGCGGTCGCAGGTGTTCGAATTGCACCGGCTTCAAGAGGAGCATGTCGTGCGTTTGATGAAGCGTGCGCTTGCGCATCCCGAACGGGGATGGAACGACATCGACGTGCGCGCGGACGACGATGCCCTGATGCACCTCGCAACCTACGCCGAAGGCGATGCGCGCCGGGCGCTCAATGCGCTGGAGATTGCCGTGCTCACGACGCCGCCCGTCGATGGCGTCGTACACATCACCATCGACGTCGCCCAGGAATCGATCCAGAAGAAGCTCATCCACTACGACGGCACCGGCGACCAGCACTACGACGCGGCATCCGCGTTCATCAAGAGCATGCGAGGAACCGACCCCGACTCCGCCTTGTATTGGATGGCGCTGATGTTGGTTGCGGGCGAAAATCCTCGCTTCATCGCACGGCGCATCTGCATTGCCGCTTCGGAAGACGTAGGCAACGCCGACCCGATGGCGATCGTCGTGGCGACCGCGGCGTGGCAAGCCTGCGAATTCATCGGCATGCCGGAGGCACAGATTATCCTCGCCCAAGCGGCGACTTACGTGGCGTGCGCGCCAAAGAGCAACGCCGCCTACATGGGCATCGACCAGGCAACGAACGACGTGCGCGAGGGCAAGACCGTGGCCGTCCCTAAGCATCTGCAAGACGCCCACTATCCCGGCGCGAAGAAGTTGGGCCATGGCGAGGGATACCAGTACGCCCATGATCACAAGGACGGGTATGTTTCACAGGACTACGGCGTCCCGCGAGGCACGTACTACCAGCCCACCGATCGAGGCAAAGAGGCGGAGATCAAGAGACGGCTCGATGCGTTTGCGGAGCGAGACGCTACCGGCGCGCCGGATTGAAAAATGCGAAAATGGGGTCAGAATGAGCCGGGAGCGCGGTGTCCCGCGTTAAGGCATTGTTGAATAATGCGTTACGAATGCGACGCCTGTTGGCTCTTGAGATAATAGTGAGTAATTAATTGACTGTTCTCCCCGGCGCGGATAGAATCGAGGTATAATCTACGTGTGGTGATACGACGTGAAGGGCGTGTCGCGCGGGCCTGATGGAGCAACAGACAAATGCCTGGGACCACCTACGTTCTGGTGATGCTGGGGATCGTTGCGCTCATCGGCGTGTTGGTGGTTCCCGCGTTGATTCGCAAGCGATGCACAAAATGCGGCGAGCGAAACCCGCTCGACGCGGAGTCATGCGCAAAGTGCAATGCGCCTTTCCCGGACGACGAGTGTGGTTGAGTTCGGTGCGGAGTCCTGGATGACGATGTGTGTGGGCGATGAATCATTTCAGGAAGCTGGGCCGCCGGTGCACGGCGGTGTGGCTTGGTACCGCAAACCCATGAGGTGCAAGTCTTGGCTACGATGATTAAGTGTCCGTACTGCGACAAACTCACCGATCCCAAGCTGGACAGTTGCGTCCATTGCGGAGGATTTCTGCGCAAGCAGCCCGCGAAGCAAACTCGTCCCGCCACTTCGGCGAGTAGTCAGACCTGTCCGAGTTGCGGTGCTCTGGTGCGCGACGGAGACATCATCTGCGTGGCCTGCGGCACCAACTTGTTGACCGGCCAGAAGATAGCCCAAGAACAGCAGCGCGCCGTGCAGACCTCGTCCAATCCGGCGTTGCGCAACGCACTCATCGCGGCGGGTGCTCTCTTTGTGATCGCCGGCGCGATTGGCGTATTTGTGTTGACTCGTGACCCCGTAGCCAAAGCCCAACGGCTTGCGGCGGACGGCCGCGTGACGGAGGCGACCGATCTGCTGGTCAAATACCTTGTTAAGAAGCCCGACGATCCGCGCGCTAACCTGGTGCTCGGAAAGCTGTATTGGACAAGCAGCGATTTTTCAAACGCAGCACAGTCGTTGGAAAAGGCCGCGCAACTGAATCCCACGGATCGCGACGCAGGCATACTGGCGGTCGTCAGCATGCAGCAACGCCCGGACACCCGAACGCGCGACCGCCAAATAGCAATTCTGGAAAACGTCGTTAAAGCCCATCCCGACGATGACGAGGCGTTGTACTTGCTTGCCCTGGCAAAGGGTACTCAAGATGCCGCTGAATCCCAGATTGACGCATTGCGGCGCGCAACGGATAAGGCCCCGGCCAATACCGACCGCCGCCTTGCGCTTGCAGTGGCCATGGTTCGGCAGAAGGACGCGACCGGCGGGCGCCGGGAACTGGAGGCCGTGCGGTCGCAAGTGCCGCAGAACGCCGATGTTCAAGCGGCGTTGGGAATCCTCGCCGCTCAGCAGGGCAACGTGAAAGACGCCATAGCGAGTCTCTTGGAGGCCATTGGCGGGAAGTCGTCCATTCAAAAGGACGTCTTGGCGCAAGCGGGTCTGCTCCTGGTTTCGCAAGGACAATACGGCGAAGCCCTCGACCTGCTGACACAAGCCGTCGATGCGGGCGACACCGCTCCCTCGACGCGGTTCTTTCAGGCCGTCTGCATGGAAAAGCAGCGCATGTATGAGCCCGCGTTGAAGACGCTCGATGAGTTGGCGCGCACCAACGGCGAATATTCCGTGAAGGCTGCCGTCCATGCAGCGCGTGTGTATATTGGACAGGACAACGCGGAGCGCGCCCTCGAATCGCTGAACGCCGTGACCGCAAAACTCTCGGGTGCGGATGCAGCAGAAGTGGAAACAGTTCGCGGACGGGCCTTGGCGAAGGTTGCCGATCCCGACGGAGCCACGGAGTCATTTCGCAAAGCAATCCAAATGGATCCCAACTATGGGCCTGCCCATCTGGAAAACGGATTGCTCCTGATTCAACGCCGCGCGATCGCCGAAGGCGTACGCGAACTCGAAACCTATCTCGCGAGCGTAGACCCGGAGGACCCCGAATCCGGCGCGAAAGAAGTTGAGGCGCTTGTCGGCCAACTCAAACAATCCGCCGCCCAATCGAGGCCGTCGACCGCGTCCGTCGCACGCGGCGAAACGCAGGGGAGTCTGTCATGATTTGGACGAAGTGCATCGTTACGGGAGCGCTCTGCATTGGACTGCTTGCCGCTCCCGCGTATGCTTGGGGACCCAAGGCGCAGTTGTCGATAGTGACCACGGCCGCGCGCGTCATCTCGAGCGAGAGCGGCGTCAAGCTCGACAAGCTGGAACGGGATTTGCGCAATGGCGCGGCCGTGACAGCCAACGAATTGGTCGAGGTGAATCCGCTGGCCGAGGCCGATCCGGTCGGCGCTATCGAATCGGAAATGTATCTGCTGCAATCCGTGCGCGGCAAACGGATCGATCCCTATTTCGCTTACCGGCTAGGCGTGCTGGGCGCCCTCGTCTCCCGCGTTACCTCGCCGCTGATCGAATCCAATCCGGCCTATCGCGACCTCTACTTTTCGGATGTGGAAGAGAACATCGATCGGGCGCGCCTGGAAACTCACAAGCGCGCCACCGTGAATCCGCCATCGTACTTCTCGACGGTGCGTTCCGAAACCGCGAAGAACGAGCCCCTGATCGTAAGCGACTACAAGGCCGGCCTTGGTTTCAAAGGTGTTGCAGGCGCGGCGTTGTCGGATGACGCCAGCCGCTCCGTAAACGCCGTGGCAGACGTAATGATGACGGTCCTGAAGGGCGGGGTCACGACGGCAAACACATCGATGACGCAGATACGCGACTAT
>JBHEKO010000702.1:0-10535 GCA_041859475.1 Candidatus Hydrogenedentales bacterium | reverse complement strand
TCGCTATGAATGGGCATGGACCATATCTGTGGCGTTTCGCTGCGGAACAGGTCGATGGGCCGCGCGCGCCCCATCACCGGCAGGAGCTTACGCAGCACGGCGACCTCGTCCGGGGCAAGGCCCGAGAAACGGTCCCCGATGAGCACCGTGCCGCCGGACATGACTTCGCCCGTCAACCACGCGAGCGTTTGGTCTCTCGTGAGCTTTGGCTTGTCCGCGACGTCCCAACGCGCGCGAGTGGCGTCGTGGCCGAAATAGGCGCAATCGAGATCGGGCGCCCACAACGAAGGCGTGAAGTAATAGCGGCGGGCTGCTGTCGTCATTGTCTCGACGCACCCCCATGGCCACTTGCCGGGATCCTTGCGCCAAATGGGCGCGCAGTCGTTTCCGAGTCGAAGCCCGTTGGCGAGAGTTCCGCTTACGGGAAGCGGAGCGAAGCTCATGATAAACTTGTCCTCGCCCATGCCTTCGCGCAAGGCCTGCATACCCTTTCGGAAAATCTCGATGCGCGTGAGCGACGTGTCGTGATACTGCTCCGCGAGCAGCAGTTGATAGACGTAGTCGGCCTCCATGAGGGCGTCGAATCCCCACTCATTCCCGATCTTGGAGGCAAGCTGGCGAACGTAGTCGAGCGCGCCCGGAGCCGTTACGTCGAGAATTCGTTCGTTCTCATTGACGACTTCGCGCCCCAGTGCATTGGGAAGGGCAAGCCACTCGGGATGCTCCTTCGCCAACGTGGAATCCACGCCGACGGAAAACGGGGCAACCCAAATGCCTGCGGTCATGCCTCGCGCATGGATTGCGTCGGCAACGGCTTTCATGCCCTTCGGGAAACGCTCGGGATTGGCCTCCCAGTCGCCGCGCGCATCCTGCCACCCGTCGTCGATTGCGAAGTGGTTCCACCCATAGCGCTTCAGGTTCGTATCGACGAAATCGAGATTCTCCATGACGCGCGCTTCGTTGATATCGGAACGGTATTCGGTGTTCCAGGAATCCCACCCGTGAGGCAGGAAGGGCTGTTTCCCGGTCACGTTGTTTACCGCCGCCAAATGACGCGCGAAACGTTCAAGCGCATCGAAAGGGTCCTTCTCGGCGATGCTCAGGTAGAGCACTTCCGACATGAGCCGCTCGCCGGGCTTCACCTCGACGGGGGGATCATAGACGCATTCCGCCGTGAAGTTCTTGAAGAACTCGCCGAACTTCTCGTCGGTCGTCGGGTTCTCGAAGCGAATGCGCGTGTAGGCCCTGTCGTTGGTGAGAAAACCCGCGACGAGCGAGCGCCCATTGCGCGTGTTCAACGCCATCAGATTCCACATGCTCGATGCCGCGCCGCGCGTCATGCCCGGAGACGTGGCATCGCCCGGAAAAGTCCGGCCATTTTCCAACACGACACACTCGGACGTTCCGGGTCCAAGGGCGAAGCCGCCATTGCCTTTGTCACCCGTGCACCATGGCATGAGAGCCTTCACGCGAACCGGTTTCTTCCCCGTGTTCGTGTACGCCACCTGCACGGTGATGAACGGCTCGGTGGGATACGTGTTGTGGGTCCATTCGCACGACTTGAAGCTCATGGCCATGCCTTGGCCTTTGCCCAAGCGGTCGTTGACTTCCTGGCGCGACGTTTGCCTGCCGGAAATCGGCAAGGCCTCGGCCTTCTCCTTGCCATCGAGCCACACCATCGGGTAGACATTGGTGAACACAGGGTCGCCGCTGGTCAAATCGATATTGACCTGACCGTTCTTCTGCACGATGGCCACATAGGAGGCGGCGCTGGTGCTCCGATACTCCTTGTGGGCGCGGGCAGGAAACAGGCCCTGCGCGTAGACCGAAGAGGCAACCACAACACAGCCGATAAGAGAGACCGCGATTCGCACGTCAAATCCCCCTGGATGCTTCCAAATAGTCTGTCGTTATTTGAGCGTTATCTTCTTGCCCGTCTTGCTCGACTCGTAGGCGGCCAACGCAACCTGCATCGCGGCGCGGCCCGCCGCCCCGTCCATGGTCAATTTCTCTTTGCCCGTCACGACATCGAGCCACCGCGAAATCTCTATGTCCCATCCGCCGGTGGTCGGCTTCTTGTCGAGCATCTTCCATTGCGTAACGCTATCGCGGCCGGCGGATGCTTTGCCGTCGCAAAGTTCAAGGCCCCGGTTGTAGTCGCAGATTAGGGAACCTTCGGTGCCGTAGATCTCGATTCCCGAGAATCCCGGTTTGCTGGTCCACCCCACTTCGATGTATCCGAGGGCGCCGCTCTTGAACTCGAGCATGAGCAAGGCGTTGTCGTCCACTTCGATCTTCTTGATTAACGTGGCTGCCTTGGCGTACACGGAGGTGGCGGGGCCGAAAAGCCACAGACACAGGTCGATGGCGTGAATGCCCATGTCCAGCATCACGCCGCCCGCCGACATGGCCGCCTTATAAAACCACTTGCCCTTTGCCCAACCGGGATACGGGCCGCTGTGGGCGAACCGGACACGGATCATGAAGGGCTTACCCAATGCCTTCTTCGCAAGCATTTGCTTGCACAGCGCCGGGCCGGTGTACATTCGGTTCGTAAAACCGATCATAAGCTTCCGGCGCGCCGCCGACGCCGTCTCGACCATCTTGTCGCATTCCTTGAGGGTCATGGCCATGGGCTTTTCGCAAAGCACGTGGCAGCCGGCCTTCAGCGCGTCCATGCTCGCGGAAGCATGAAACCGATTCGGCGAACAAATGCTGACGACGTCGAGATCTTCCTTGGCGAGCATCTCGGCGTGGGTCGCGTACCCCTTGGCCTTGGGAAACAATTTCAATACTTCCGGGTGCCGGTCGACGGCGGGGTCGGCAAACGCCACGAATTCGGCGCGCTTGTCTTTCGCATAGCCCGGCATGTGGCACGCTTGTGCAATCGCTCCGGCGCCAATCACACCGGCTCGGAGCGTTTTGGTCTTCGCTTTCATGGTACTACCTCCAATTCTTACATGAGAGTGAAGTGTATCGGTGGAGGCGGCTGCGATCAAACACGCGTAGCGACGAAGGAACCAAGGATAACGAGAAGATAGACACCCGCTCGTCACGCCGGGTTTGCCAAGGGAGTTTGGAGATGCGTATGCTTCCGGCTCCCTGGCCTAACCCATGAAAGAGGAGACCCCCATGCTTGTTCATTCCGTATATTTCTGGCTCAAGAGCGGCCAATCGGACGCGGATGTCGCGTCGTTTCGCGCTGGCTTGGAATCACTTGTTGGGATAGACTCGGCGCGTAACGTCTATGTCGGGACGCCTACCGCCACCGATCGTCCCGTCGTCGACCGGTCGTACACGTTTGCGTTGACGGTCTTGTTCGACGACATGGCGGGGCACGACGCCTACCAAGTCCATCCGCTTCACACGGAATTCCTGAAGTCCTTTGCGAGCCGTTGGGAGCGCGTGGTGATTTACGACGCCGAATAACCGATCACTACAAGTGAGACAGCAGGCCAATCTGACCGCGATGGTATGAATCATGGCTGGCCATGATTGCCAGCGTCTTCCCGTTGGTGGAGAAAAACGACCGCAGCCCCTCGGGCATAGCCCCCTTGAGGGGCAGGTCGAGGTCCTCGTCCGGTATCGAGGCAATACCTTCGATGGCGGCGTCCATCACGCGCTTGTACAGCGCGAGCACTTCATCCCACGCGGGATAGTCTTCGGGGCTGTTCGTGATGGGTGCTCCCCCGGCGAAATCGGGGGCAAACGTGCGCCCAAATCCTTTCGGAACGAGGCTGCCGTTGCCCAGCATCCATTGAAGGATGACACTGTTGATCGTGCTGGTGAGGTGACCGGCCAGCCACATCGGATGGGCTTTGCCGTCCCGCAATTGGACCAGCCGCTGTTCCGGCTTGACCTCTTCCGCAACTCGAAGCGTCTCGTTTCGGCAAAACTTCAGTTGCTGCCTGTAGACTTCGACCATCGGATTGCCCATCTCGGCGTCTCCTTATTCCATCCAGTTCGGAATGGGATTGTATGCACGGATTCTATCGGTCATAATTCGCCGCCATTTTCAAGAAAGGTACCATCCAAATTGCATAAGCGTGTGAGCGCATTGTCCATCGATTTGCAGTCGCTTGTCGTGAATACGAACGGGCGTGAATTGCAGCTTGGAGACGTCCTCGCCATGTTTCCGCAGCGCAGCCACGCCTTACTCATTGTGTTGCTGAGTTTCCCCTTGACGCTTCCCCTGAGCATACCGTTCATCGCGGGTCCATTTGGGCTAGTTCTCGTATTCGTCAGCGTGTTTCTCTTCATGGGCCGCACGCCGTGGTTGCCGCGCTTCCTGCGCGAACGGCCCGTATCGCATCGCATGTTGGAACAAAGTGTTGCCAAGCTGCTGAGCCTCTTTCGATTCGTGGAACACTTGGTGCGGCCGCGATTCCCTGCCGTAAGTTCAAGCATGATCGCCATTCGATGCCACGCCATCTATGTCCTCGCGCTTGCACTGCTGCTGGCCTTGCCCGTGCCGCTTCCCGTCCCGTTCAGCAACACCGTCGTGGCCATCCCAATCTTCCTGTGCGGGCTTGGCCTGCTGGAAGAGGACGGCTTGCTCGTGCTGCTCGGGTACGTTGCGGTCGTGCCATGCGTCATCTACTACGGCGCCATTCTTTGGCTGGGCCAGGAAGGCGTCACCCGCCTACTGGCTTACCTGCATCTGGCGTCCGCGGCTTAAGCGTCGTCCTCGTCGATTGCGGTCTGGGTCACGAGGCACACTTCCTCCATGCTCATGCCGCGCGCGCGATTGATGCGATCCAGGCGTTTCTGGAACTGCCGCATCGCGAACTCGTTGAAGACCTCGCGTCCGATTCCGAACGGCGGCTCCTTGTAGTGAACGTACGTCTCCTCGATCATCGCCAAGGTGAGACCGAGCAACTCGTTCATCGTCTCTTCGACAACCTCCCACAAATCGGGATCTTCCGCCATGAGCCGTGAAATGAGGTAGATGCCGTAGGCAATATGGCGCGCCTCGTCTTGCTTGAGCAGGGTGATCCCGCGCCGGGTTCCGGGCATAACCTGGAGTTTGTCCAGGGACAAGAAATAGGCGTGGTAACCGGTCTCGGCGATGATGCCTTCCACGACAAGGTTGTAGGTTGTCGAGGCGCGGGTGAGCGCGGCAGGGGAAGGATCGTCCCGGAGGCGGTTGAGCGCGGTCGGCAACGCCTCGTAGAACAACGCCCGGTAATTGGGGCCGTGAAAACGGCTGAGGTCGCCTGCGTCTGGCGCAACCTCCGATACCCAGCGGTTGAAGAAGTCCGTATGCTTGGCCTCTTCAAACAAGAATGTCGTCAAGAAGAGTTCCTCTTCGAGCCGGCCCTCCCTCGCAATGACGTCGATCAGCGGCAACAGATCTAGGGTGACGGCCTCTTCGCCAGCTTGGAACAGCGACGTGAGCTGCAGCATGGCGTGCTGCTGGATATCGGTGAGGCGATGCCAATCCTTGGCATCCTGCGTGAGATCGATGTCGGAAGGATTCCAGATGCCCAGGCGCTTGGCTTTCTCGAAGAGCACCATCGGCGGCGTATCGCGTCTCAGGGTGCGGCTTGTGGAAACAAAAGTCGTGTGCGTCATCCGAACATACTCCTTCACATCGGTACCAGGCTAGCCTATCAGCGGGGCGGACCAAGCCCCGATCGCGCCATTATGCACAGCGCACCAGTCGATCTCCACGTTCCACGCACGCGGAGTCCACGGAATCTCCCTACAGACCACGGTCATCCCCGGTTGGTTTTACCTGCCGGGAGGCAAAACGAAAGCCAGAGCGTCACCCCATACAGGGTAACGCTCTGGCTCAAAAAGAGTTAGAGCGCGCAGGCCTAGAACTTCAACACGGCCTCCACGTCGATATAATCTGCGTCGGCACTGTCCGTGCCCATGGCCGAGGATAAGCCGTTGTCCGTGAAGAACGCCCCGTCTTGCACCCCGTCCCCGCTGAACAGGTGCTGCCAGCACAGACGGAAACTGAGGTCCTCAGTATAGTTATACGTGATTCGAAGCGTGCTCATAAACCCGATGTCCCCACTTCCTTCCTTGGTCCAGAAGCTCAGCGCAGGGGCAAGGGGGACGCGAAAATCGCCGAACGTCGCATACGCGGGCATGTCGAAAGGCTCGACGGCCCCGTAATACGCGAGCGAGACATCCGCGGAGATGGCCTCGGTCGGCTGCAGCTCTACGCCGATGCGAGCCTGGTAGGCATTGGACATGCTGCGCGGACGATCCCAAATCTCCGTATAGCTATACGATGGGAACATGCGATTGAAGGAGACGCTCGCATCGGGCGTACGAGAGGAAATCAGCCACTCAAAGAAATTGACGTCGCGGTTGTCTTCGCCGCCGAAATAAGCGCCGCCCGCATAGACGCGCCTGAGCCACCAGAGTTCCATGGAATAGCCGACTTCGATGTCGCCGCCCCACGCGTCAAACTCCGCGCCGTCGTCGCCATACGTGAATCCGGCGGGACGGAACCGCGCGCCGACGGCATCGGCCTCGCCGAACTGGTACGCGAGTTCCAGGTCGTAGTCCCAATTTCCGGCCTCGCCGAACAGGCGCGTGCCCACCGTGTGCAATTCAGTCGAATCATAATCATCGCGGCCGATAATGTCTTCGAGCCACTCCATCGGGGCGCTGAAATTGGTGTCGTTGATCGACCGGGCGTCGCGAACAAACAGCCAGTACCCGGAGATGCTGAGCGGCTTGATTGCCTTCAAGGTTGCGTACACACCATAGAAATTGACGTCGCCGTCCTGCTCGCCCACTCCGCCTTCCGTAAGAACCGAGGCCCAAGCATCGACATCCAGGAGGTCCGTCGCATAGGTCAAGCGAACGGCATCGAATGGCTGCGAACGCCCGCTCGAAGCCGTGGGCCCAACGATCCAGCCCTTGCCGAATTCAAGCTTCTGGCGGCCAACGCGCAGACGAAGGGGAGCCCCGAACATCTCGCCTGCTTCAATATAGGATTGTACGACCTCGACATCGTTTTCTGTTTGCGCGCGGAAGTCGGCTCCCGTCACGTAATTGGAGCGGAAGTCCTCACCGAAAATATCGTACGACTCGAGCTCGATATTGGCCGCGACGTAATTGGTGAGATCGGCCTTGACGCTGAGCGTCGTCAGGACCTCCGTGAAATCCTGGTCATTGCCCTTGTTGTCCCAATTGAATACGCTGACAACGCCGCGCTGGTCGCCGATGGGACGGCGTGGGAGAAGGTCCGCGGGAACACGAACTTCGCCGCGCGCGTCGTCCGCATACACATTGTTCCAATGACGCCACCGCACGCGGATCTTTCCGCCGACTTCAACGTTCTGAAGCTCCGCCCACGCCGACGCCTGCACAAAGAACACGCATAGAAGTAGATAGCCCAAACGCCTCATGAAAAGTCTCCCTCCGCTGCCGCATTAACGAGCCGGTGTCATTGCCCCAATCCCCGCAAAACACACAACGCTCGGTCCGGACATCGCCCCTTTGTCCTGATGGTATCCCCAGTTGTGGCTATGTCATCTCATAATCGCACTGAAATAGTCAAACCTAATCCTGCAACCGCAGCGGAATTGACATTCCCTCCTTCTTTTTGGCACATTTCGCGCACTGCAAGGTTCTGGCGCGATTCCTATCGCCACGGAACCGCCCCATCGCGAAAGCGATCTTGGCGCAACTGACACATAGGGAGGGAAGTCTCATGAAGTATCGCTACTTGACGAAGTCGTCTCATCTGCCGCGGCAAGCCGCCGTCATCCGACGCAATACCGGTGATGCCCCGTTCGCAATCTGGTCCGTCCTCAATTGGATTCTCTGGTTGTTCTTCGGCTATGACTGAAGCCGGTTCTCGAATCTGACGCGAAGCCATCGACGGCCCGCAATTGCCGGGCCGTCCGATGGCGTCTCCTTATCAACCGGAGTGCCTGCGATCCATGCGTATCGCGATAGCAGGGCGTGGTCCAATGGCGGATGCCCTTGTCCGTGGTCTTGCCGCCTCCCCTCACATAGTGGCGGCGCGTCTATGGAACGGTCGACAGGTGGGTCTAGCCAAGCGCTTCTCCATCCGCGCTCGCGAAGCCTTGCACGATCCGGCACTTGTGCGCACCCCCGTCGTATGGCTCGACCGCATGGATGACCATGAAGCCCATCGGCTGGCGCGGCACGATATCGACCTGCTGCTTTCCGGCGGTTTTGACCGCATCCTCAAGCCAAGCATCCTCCGTGTCCCCAAGCTTGGCTGCATTAACGTGCATCCTTCGCTGTTGCCGCGGTTTCGCGGTCCCAATCCCACAGCCCACGTTATCCTCTCCGGCGACACCGAATCCGGTGTCACGTTTCATTGGATGGATGAAGGCGTCGACACGGGGCCCGTCATCGCCCAGTTTCGCCATCCCGTGGGTCCGCAAGATTCCGGGAGCGACCTCCTCCGAAACGCCTGCCAGCTCGCCGAGACGCACGTGGCCCGCCTGCTGGAATCGCTGGACCAAGCCGTCCCCCAAGCCGATTCCGAAGCAACGCTCGCGGGCTGGTTATCCGGCCCGCAACTCACCTTCGACTGGAATTGGCCTGCGATCGGCATCGACCGGCTGATTCGCGCGGTCCAGCCCTACACGTGTGCACGCTTTCGGCATCGAGGGAAGTTCGTATTCGTTGTGCGCGCCAGCGTCGAGGACGCAATCCCCGATGCGCCACCCGGCGTCGTCTTGCGCTCAGGACCTCGCCCCCGCATTGCCGCGGTGAACGGCTCGCTCACGATCCTCCACGCCCGCGTAGAAACCCCCATCCCTTTTGTATGGCCGACGCCGTGGAACGCACCCAAAACCGGTGAACGGATGGAATAGCGCGACGTTAGCGGCTCCGCGCGAGCCCTTTGAGCGCCTCGCGGATTTCGCGCAACGCGCCCACATGTTCCTGCGACCACGCCCGCGCGCTCCCACCCGCGCCGCGCCGCTCGTCGCCCAAGCCCGCGGAACGCGACCCCTTCATCCGCTTCACGATGAGGTCGCGAATCGCTTGCGCATTGCCGACGCCGCGAATGAGTCCCTGGTGCATGTTCGCGACAAAGGGGTTCTCCCCTTGCGAGCCTTTCGCCGTCGTCGTGCCTCCGCCACCCGCCGTGTCGAGACGCACATCGGCAATGCCGAACATGCGCTGTAACGGTCCCTGATTGACCGAAACGTTCTGCACGTTCTCGAACGTAATGGTCGTCTCGCGCACAATCCACACGCCTGTGCGCAACCGCACACTCCGCCCGGTCATCACGTACCACGTCGTGCAATACTCGATGTAGGTAAACAAGTAGCCGACAAAGTACAGAGCCAGTATCGCCGTCAAGACCAATGCCCCGATGATGATTCCCGCTTCGGGTTCGTCGGCGGCCAACGCCGCGCTCCCCGCAAGCGCCATCAAGAAGAGAAACCCACAGACGATCCGAAGACCAAGCAACGAATAGCGGAGATATCCCGGCGCGGGATGAAACGCTTCGAGCCGTTCGCCCGGCCTGGTCGGAAGGGCCGGCGGTTCCATCGGCACGCGCAGCAATCCCGAAAAGACGGCCCAAAGTCCCGTGTCCAATCGACGCCGAATGAGTGGGTCCGTGTTCATTTCCAGCCCCCATCCGCGTCCATGCCGCGCAACAAGTCGCGTATCTCGTGAAGCAACACCAGCGCTTCGTCTCCACCGGCGACTGCCGGGGACATTCCCGGCACGGACGACTGTTCCTCGTCCTTGCCGCCACGCATCTGAGAGTAGAGGTAGTCGCGGAGTGCTTCGGTTTCCAGCACCCCCTCGATACTCAATTCTGGTGTGGCGCTCCCGGATGCCGTCTGCAGATGCACCGTCGCCAGTCCCAGCCAGCGTTGCACCAAATTCTTGGACAGATGGATGTCCTGCAAACGCCGATACGTCAGATTGATTTCGCGCCGGAACAGGAAGCCCCACTTCGCCGAAATGCCCTCCTCGTCGAATCGGTACCGTAGCGTTTCGTATCGGAAAAGCAGCGGAAGAAACACGATCGGGAAGAGCGGCCCGGACAACAAGGAAACAAGGAAATAATAAACCAGGAGCCGTCCAGCCGGTCGCTGAACGCTCCTGGGATCGAACTGAATCGGGATACTTCGCCCTCTCTGGTTCACACGGATTCCCTCCCTCACGCGTCATCCTAGAAGCACGGCCTCAAAAGGTCAATGCCTCCGATATGACGCCATTCCCGGAAAATCCGTTTAGTCCAAGAGCGGAATCCCTGCGGATTCCAAAAAGTGAGGCGCAAGCTACGCCTGGCAATTCAACGAGTTGTACCGCTGGCTTCCAGCCGGCTCTTCGGCCTTACTCCGCAATCGGCGGCCCGACAAACTCCAGGCCGAACCGCGCCCCAATCTCAATCAACTTCGGCGGCTCCAACGGACCTAGCTTTGCCCCTTCATGGAGCGCCTCGAAGAAGTGTTCAAACCCCGAAGGCGTCACCATCACCAGCAGTTCGGCCTCCGTGTCCCCTACGTTCTTGTAGGCATGCGGAACACCTCGCGGGAAACTTGTAAACGTCCCTGGCGGCGCAGAGG
>JBHEKO010000146.1:0-9566 GCA_041859475.1 Candidatus Hydrogenedentales bacterium | reverse complement strand
GAGAGGCCCTCGATGGCGCGGATGTCTTTGCGCACCAATACCCTCACGCGGTCCCCCCGCTCGAGTAGCGCGCGGATGAGATTGGCGCCGATGTGACCGGAGGCCCCGGTCACGGCGATCATGGATTGGACTCCGCGCATTCCGCGGACGGCGTTATCGTGCCGAACTCTCTACACACCGGTATCGTTTGGAGTCGGGCGAAGCGGATGTCCACCGTTGCTTACCGGACCGGCTGCGCTTCGCGCTGCGCCACGAACGCGCGTACGCTCGCGGCGATTCCATGATCGTCGAGTCCGATATCCGCGAGTTGCTCCTCGCGCGTGGCATGGTCAATGAAGGCATCCGGAAAACCTACTCGCCGTACACGCACATCATCCAAGCAGCCCCGCTGCTCGAAGTATTCGAGCACCGCCGCGCCAAAGCCTCCGGGCAGAGTGTTCTCTTCGACCGTGATGATGGGCGTGCCCTTCAGCCGGTCGAGCAAGTCCGTATCGAGTGGCTTTACCCTGCGCGCGTCCGCAACGCCGATGGACAGGCCTTCTGCTTGAAGGGCCGTAGCCGCATCGAGGCAGGCCGCCAGAATGGGGCCGACCCCAAGGATGACGGCGTCTGTTCCTTCACGCAGTATTTCTCCACGTGTCACATCGCGGCCATCGGCGCACCCCAGCGTCGGCGCTTTGCCGCGCGCGTAGCGAATCGCCACTGCGCCGTCTTGCTTGAGCGACCACTGCAACATGGCCCGAAGATCCACATCGTCGCGCGGAACGAGAATCGAAAGATTCGGGACAAGGCGCAGGAATGAGATGTCGAACGCGCCTTGCTGCGTGGGGCTATCTTCGCCCACCGCGCCCGCCCGGTCGATGGCAAACACCACGGGCAGATTCTGCAGGCAAACATCGTGAATAACTTGATCGTAGCCGCGCTGCAGGAACGTGGAATAGATGGCGCACACGGGCTTCAGCCCTTGCGTGGCAAGGCCCGCGGAGAAGGTCACGGCGTGTTGCTCGCAGATCCCCACATCGAACATGCGCGAAGGGAATTCCTTCTCGAACTTGCTGAGGCCGGTGCCGGTCGGCATCGCGGCGGTTATTCCTACGATGCGCGAGTCTTCGCGCGCGGCATCGATGAGCGCGTCCGCGAATACATCCGTGAATGTGGGAACCGAAGCCGAGGCCGGTTGAAAGCGTCCAGTCTTGATATCGAACGCGCGGACGCCATGGTACTTGAGCGGATCGTCCTCCGCGTAGCTGTAGCCTTTGCCCTTCTTGGTCACGACATGGAAGAAGACGGGGCCGCGCGAGTTACGCAGATTGCTGAGGCACTCGACGAGCACATCGAGGTCGTGGCCGTCGACCGGTCCTAGATAACGAAAACCCAATTCCTCGAACAGGGTGCCGGGCATCAAGAATCCCTTGACGGAATGCTCCAGGCGCTCGGCGGCGCGCGTCAGACTCTGGCCGAGCATCCGCTCCATGAAGGTATGAAGGTCGCCGCGGGCCCGCGTGTAAAGTCCGTGGGTAATCAGCCTGTTGAAGTACGCGGACAACGCCGTGACGTTCTTGGAAATCGACATGTCGTTGTCGTTCAGGATGACGAGCAAGTCCGACCCGAGGTGTCCCGCATGGCCAAGGGCTTCGAAAGCCATGCCCGCGGTCATCGCACCGTCTCCGATGACCGCAATGGAACGCGATGACAGTCCTTGCTGTTGGCGAGCTACGGACATTCCGAGCGCCGCCGAAATCGAGGTTGAGCTATGGCCCACGCCGAACGTGTCGTAGGGGCTTTCGCAGCGTTTTGGGTAGCCGCTCAATCCGCCTTTACGGCGAATAGTCCCCATTTCCTCCCGGCGGCCTGTCACCAGTTTGTGTGCATAACACTGGTGGCCGACATCCCAAACCAGCATATCCGACTCTGTGTCGAAGACGTAATGCACGGCCAAGGTGAGTTCGACGACCCCCAGATGCGGGGCCAAGTGCCCGCCGTAGGCCGCCGCTGTGGCGATGATGGTTCCGCGAATCTCTTCTGCAAGCGCTTTCAGATCATCGATAGAAAGCCTCTTGAGATCCTTGGGGGAATTGATGGTATCAAGAATCGGAGTCGCGCGCTCTCCGAGAGGCGTAGCCGATTCGTCAGAATTGGATGTCATTCAATCTTACCCTCTGGGCTTACACGAAGTCACCGAAGCCGCATGGCTCCGCGACCGCATGGTTCTGGTGGCCCCTGCAAGCCGAACCAGCTAGGCGACAACACGTTACAGCACGGAACGCAAACGCCCATCAATGGGCGGCGCATTCCCAAGACTCTGGCGACGAGTATAGCAGAGCGGGGGTTTTCGATGCATTCTCTTGCGAAGCCTCGAGGGGCGTCCGAAAAGTGGGAGCGGGCAAGGGCCCCTGAGAATCGGCGAGTCTTCTATGAATGCTCGGATTCAACCTTCCTCCCGCGGCGAATTTCCACGAAAAATACGGCAACGTGTGTGGATAGGGTCACCGAAGGGAGTGCAACAAAATGACGCATATATATGGAGAGAGTAACAATCGAGGGCCATGCCATGACCAGGCAATCCCGTTCGCATTCCCGCGTCTCCCTGGACTCCAGACCCCAGACTCGCGCGGGGCCCCCTCGAATCGTCAGGAGATCCACGGGTGCACCCCCAAATCACACGCACACAAAAAAAAGGGACGCCTTATATGATCGCTTTCCAGTAGGACCCTTGTGCTCAGCGCGAAGCCAAATCTCGCAACTCGCGTTTGAGGATCTTGCCGGTGGGGCCTTTCGGCAAGGCGGCAATAATCTCTACCTCCTTTGGGCACTTGTACTTAGCCAGCCGCTCCAGGCAGTACTCGCGCAGTTCGTCGCTGGTGACGGCGGCCCCGTCCCGGAGCGAAATGTAGGCTTTCACTTCTTCGCCACGCGCCACGTCGGGGATTCCGACGACGGAGGCTTCCAGTACGGCAGGATGAGAGTAGAGCATTTCTTCGATTTCACGCGGATAGATATTCATCCCGCCCCGAATGATGATGTCTTTCAGGCGATCGACGATATAGAAATAACCTTCTTCGTCCACATGGCCGAGGTCTCCGCTGTGGAACCAGCCACTCAGGATTGCCTCCTCGGAGGCGACGGGCTTTTTGTAATAGCCCTTCATGACGTTATGGCCGCGAATCACAATTTCGCCAACCTCGCCGACATCGGCAAAACTGCCATCCTCCCGCATGATGCGCATCTCGCATCCCCAGATGGGAAGGCCGATAGACCCGGGCTTGCAGGGTTTGTCGGTGACGTTGAAGGAGGCAACCGGGCTTGTCTCGGAAAGGCCATACCCTTCGAGGATTTGTACGCCGTACTCCTTCTTAAACCGGTTGATAATTTCCACAGGCAGGGATGAGGCGCCACTCACAGCCATTCGGATGCAGGAAAGATCGAACGAACCGAGGGTGGGAGAGTTGAGCAGGAAGAAGTACATGGTAGGAACCATGGCGACAATCGTGGCACGGTCGCGTTGGATGACTTGCAAGACCTTTTCCGTGTGAAAAGCGGGGACCAGGGTGATCGCGGCCCCGGCCATCAAGGAGGCATTCATAATGCACGTTTGCCCGAACGAGTGGAAAAGCGGCAAGACAGCAAGCGCGACGTCCGAAGGCTTGGCTTGGATGATCTTGTCCTTCGAGTAATACGCGTTGAAGAACATATTGAAGTGGGTCAACTCGGCCCCCTTGGGGTGGCCGGTCGTGCCCGAGGTATAGAGGATTACCGCCGTGTCGTCGGGCATCGTATCTACATGGTCGAACTCGTGAAAGGCCTCCATCAGAATCGTCATGAACAACTCGCCGGTGTCTGGGGGATCCAGGTCGTCCAAGGCGCTGGCGAAGATCAGGTGATGGCAGGTTTCCGTTTCGCGGAACGCGTGGACGGCGTCTTCGTAGAATCCCCGCCACGCAAAAAACACCTTCGCGTCGGAATCCTCCAGATAGTATTGGATTTCGTGCGCCTTCAGCAGGCAATTGACGGGCACGACGGTGGCCCCGACATTCAGGATTCCGTAATAAATGATGGGAAAGTGAGGCGTATTCGGAATCATCATGGCGACTTTGTCGCCCTTCTGCACGCCCCGATCGACGAGGATGTTGGCAACTCTCTTGACGTAGGAGTTCAACTCGGCGTAGGTCAGCCGGAAGTCGTCATAGATGACCGCCGTATTGTCGGGAAACGTCTTCGCCGAAATTTCCAGAAAATGGGCAAGATTGAGACTCATGATCAAGACTCCCGGATTGCTTGCTAACGACCAGAACTACGCCACCGGTTCATTATAGTAACCGAGAGCAAACGAGTCTAGCAGGACGGAGAATTGGGAATAGCGAAAGACCGGGCGCCTCTGCTAAACTCGCGCTCGTTCGTGCGCGTTGCTTAGGCTGGACCGCTGCCGCTTCCGGTCTTGGTATCGGAAATCCCCCGCATCAGGAGCTTCTTCCAATGGCAGAACAATCCGAGCACGAGTCCTGGGAACGCCTCGAGTTTATTATCGAGCGCAAGGACTCGGAAGAGCTTTCGCAATACCTGGATTCGTTGCCTCCTTCGGAGGTTGCGCGCGCAATGTCGCGCCTCGACGACGACGATCAATCGAGCGTGCTGAGAATGCTTGCTCCGGAAGACGCCGCCGATCTCATCGAGGAACTTCCTGACGCCCAGGGCGCCGACTTGCTGGAGGATCTCTCCGCGCACGATGCCGCGAAGATCGTCGATGAGATGGACAGCGACATCCGCGCGGACGTGCTGAGCGAGTTGGCCCGGCACGATGCCGAAGCCATCCTCCAGCAGATGTCTCCGGATGAAGCCGAAGACGCCCGAGACCTTCTTCAGTATTCTCCAAACACCGCGGGCGGTCTGATGATCACCGAGTATCTAGCGTATGACGAGAAGCTTCGCGTTCAGGACGTTCTGTCGGACCTGCGCGCCAACGCCGAGACCTATTCGGATTACGCCGTTCAATATGTTTATGTGACCGCTGACGAGGACCGGCTCTCCGGGGTTATCCAACTGAGAGACCTCGTCTTGTCGCCGGGAACGACGCCTCTGACGAAGATAGCCATTCCCAATCCCTTGAGCGTTCCCGTTTCGGCCTCTCTCCGGGACCTGGAACAGTTCTTCGACCGGCACGCGTATTTTGGCGTACCGGTAGTGGACCCGTCAGGCGCGATGCTTGGCGTCGTGCAAGCGGCGGACGTGGAGGAGGCGCAAGGAGAGGCGGCCCAAAGGACCTTTCTTCGATTCAGCGGGATCATCGGCGGCGAGGAGCTTCGGAGTATGTCCTTGTCGTCGCGGTCATTCCGGCGCCTATCCTTCCTGACGATCAACATCTTCCTCAATGTTATCGCGGCCAGTGTCATCGTTCTGTTCGAAAGCACCCTGGCAAAGGTGATCGCATTGGCGGCCTTCTTGCCGATCATTTCCGATATGAGCGGCTGTTCGGGAAGCCAAGCGATCGCGGTCAGCATACGCGAACTATCACTGGGCTTGATTAAGCCGCGCGACTTTACCCGCGTGTGCCTTCAGGAAATCCTGGTCGGGTTGCCCAACGGCATCGTATTGGGTTCCGTGCTCGGCTTCATGGCGTACTTGTGGAAAGGCAACGCGTACCTCGGCCTCGTGGTTGGTCTTTCCCTGGCCCTCAACACAGTCGTAGGGGTCACGCTGGGGGGCGCGATTCCGCTGATCATGAACCGGTTGCGGATCGACCCCGCGCTCGCTGCCGCGCCGATGCTGACGACGGTGACGGATATGTGCGGCTTCTTTTTTAGCCTGAGCTTCGCCGCGCTGGCGCTCAGCGCGGGCAAACTCTAGCGAACCCTCTCGGCAGCGACCTCGAATAACGGGACTGCCAGCGACCTCACGGCTGGAGTATCCGACGCGTTCGTGGGGTCAGTGTCCAACGAAATCTCTACGCCGTCGTCCACGCCGTCGCTATCCGTATCGGGATCGCCGGGGTCCGTCACGTAACCGTAGACGCCATTCGTCTCCTCGTAGTCCGACAGGCCGTCATTGTCCGAATCCGGATCGTCGTCGACGATGGTGATCGCCACGGGAACATAGGCCGGGGCCAGCGTGCATGAGACGGGATTGCTCAGGACGACCGTAAACACCCGGTCTGCGCCCGGATGCGTGTTAGCGACGACGGGAATTGTGATCGTCTTCACGGTATCGGCAGGACCGAAGTTGAGCGTCCCCGATGTGGCGGTGAAGTGCGTTCCCGCTTTGGCCGTGCCGTCTTGGGTGGAATAATCGACCTGAGCGGAGCCGCCGAGGCCGGGGGCCTCGCTTAATAGTACGTTTACGGCAATGCTCCCTTGGTCTTCGTTTACGGACACCGAAGCGACGGAGAAGGCGACGGTGGGTGGAGCGACAACCAGGTAGGCAGACATGAGAGGAAAACTCACGTCAAAGCGGCCGTAATAGTCGAGCTTGGTCGAGGAAAGACTGCAGGAGGAAGGGCCTCCCCACAGTTGGCCGATGACCTTCTGGGTTGCGGCGTCAAACAACGGGCTTCCGGAGGAGCCCGGCTCGGTCACGCCGGCACTCCAACTCGATTGGTAGAAGCGGGCGGCAGGATGAGACGGCCTCAACGACTCCGCCACGTCCGTGACGCTGCCGAAGGTGATGCGCTTGAAGTCGCCGCTTGGATGATGGATCGCCACCGTCGACGTGGTCAGCGGTGTGGCGCTGGAAGTCCACCCGGCAAATGTCGCGCTCGCCGATGCAGGGTTGTTGAGCCTGAGTAGGCAGAAATCCGTGCCGGTGTCGTCGTCGGTAGTAGCCAGAAGGTCCGCGCCACCCGTCGTCCGCGGAACGGTCGCGGGATTCGGCGCGACGCCGTTGCAGGAGGGAGTTTGGTATAGCCAGTAGACTTCGCAGGTAGCCGCCTCCCCGGAGGTGCTAATGCAGTGGTTGGCCGTGAGGAAATACGGGATGTCCGTGCCGGGCACGTTGTCCGCGAGGAGCGTCCCTGTGCAAAAGAGCGAACCGTTGCTGCCAATAGAGCCAATTCCACCGACCGATTTGGAGGTTACCGCCCAGTCCGGGTAACAAGTGACGTCAAGGTTACAGGTCCCTGCGGCCTTTGCCCACGAGAGTTCGCCGAACGGGACGTAATTGTGCACGATTCGATCGATCGTCAGTGCGACTCGATTGTGGTCTACGCCGGCAGGGACATAGCATTCGACCGACACGGATTCCGAAAAGCAGGTTGCGCTCCAGAGCGAAGTTTCACCTTGCGGAATCGCCGTGTAGGGCCCGTACGATTCCTCGGGATCGCTGAAATTGTAAACGACGACGCGTGCGCCTGCGGGCAGGTTCAGTTCCGTGAAGCGGACCCGGATACCCAAGGCCTCCGGCGAGAAAAGGGCGACAGACCACAGGTGACCGCCGTCGGGAAGTGCCTGCCAAAAACCGTGCGACACGGCGGTGCCGGTCACTTCAATCGCTTGCTCCAGGTCCACAAATACGCCAATGCGTCTCGGACCCTTGCCGCCAGAAGCGTCGCGCTGCGCATCTTCCTGAAGGGCTTTGGTCACGTCCGCGTCGGGCAGAACCAGCCCAGCGCTTTCCTGCAAACCGCGTTGCTGCGTCTCGACGGCCGGTTTTGCGGGGAGGGCGCTCTTCAGTTGCGCGGGAAGTTGGGAAGACTGCTCGACCGGCGGCAGGTCCCAGTGCTTCTCCTCGATACCCAACGCGGCAACATCCGCGTTGGAGAGCAAACGCGTTTCGCCATCGCTGTAGAGATCGAATGGCTCCCCCCCGCTCTTTCGAGTCACGCGATATCCCGTAACGAACTTTGGGCTGCCGTCCCGCGCCTTTTCGCTCCACGCGAGCAACACGTCATATTCGGAAAGCGGGTATCCCTGCGACGCCAGGAATGCGGCCTCGTCTGGAAACCGGGGCTCGTCGCCGCACGATGCACACGGTTCGTCTCCGTGCGCCCAAGGGTGCACCGCGGCAACCATGACAACACACATGGAAAGGAAGCGGACATAATTGGGGAAGCGGCCACTGAGCATTGGCATACGAACAAGAACCTCGCCGTGAAGATAGGCGCGCCATGCGCCACCAGACCTTTGAACACCTGAGTATTTATACCATTCTTTCCCGGAAAGATAACGCATTGGGGGTTCCAGGCCCGATCTTCCGGTGAGCGAATCCACGATAAACCGGGACCGAAGTGGGGCGAACCGCTCAGGAACGCCCTGGAATTGCTCGACTTTCGTGCCCATCCGCACGTCGAAGAATTGAAACCACAGGCGGCGTTTGGTAGGCTACCGCCCCTCGATATACCGCAACGTGTATGCGGTCATTCGGACCGCGCTTTGAGGAATTCCAGCTCCTAAACGGTAGGGGCCCACCCCGGCATTATTCACATGTTCACCGGGGGAAAGGAGTCTTTTGTGTCTCAGGGAACCAGTATTTTCGACTTAACTGGCAAGGTTGCCGTAATTTCGGGTGGCGGCGGCGTGCTCGGCAGCGCTATCGCTTGCGGGTTGGCTCGCGCGGGCGCGCAATGCGCCGTGACGGATATCGCGCTCGATAACGCGGAACGGGTAGCCGCACAGCTTGCCCAAACATGCGGCCGCGCGAAGGGGTACGAACTCGACGTCATCAAAGAAGGGGCGGTAGAAACCCTTTGCGACCAAGTCTACGCGGAATTCGGCAAGGTCGATATTCTTATCAATTGCGTGGGCGGTAACCTGAAGGAAGCCACTACGTCTCCCGAGATGTCATTCTTCGACATGCCTCTCGACGCCATCCGCAAAGTCATGGAGATTAATTTCACCAGCGCTGTGGTCCGTCCGTGCCAGGTGTTTGGGAAGAAGATGAAGGACAATCCCGACGGCGGATCGATCATCAACATTTCGTCGATGGCGTCGATGCGTCCGCTCACGCGCATCATTGGCTATAGCGCCGCGAAGGCCGCCGTGAACAACTTTACCCAATGGCTAGCGGTGCATCTTGCGAAAGAACACAGCACGAAGTTGCGCGTGAACGCCATCGCTCCCGGTTTCTTCCTGACGGCACAGAACCGGTTTCTCCTGACGGACGAGCAGACGGGCGAATTGACCGAACGCGGCAGGCTCATCATCGAGCACACGCCCATGGGCGACTTCGGCGTCAGCGACGATCTCGTCGGGACAACGGTTTGGCTGGCTTCCGATGCGTCTCGCTTCGTCAGTGGTATTGTCGTGCCAATCGACGGCGCGTTCTCGTCGTTCGCGGGCGTATAGCCGCCAGTCTTGTTATGGGGAATGGACTCGTAGCGCCCGGTCTAGGTGCCGGGCAGGGCATTCGTAGCGCCCGGCCTCTGTGCCGGGCGGACTTTGGGGAGACCTTATCATGTCCGATCCGGTAGCCGCGTTGAAAAACCACAAACCGTCGCACGAATTTTTGATCGCCATCGATTCGGACGGGTGCGCCTTCGACACGATGGAGGTGAAGCACAAGGAGTGCTTCATCCCAAATATCATCAAGCACTGGGATCTTCAACCTATTTCGAAATTCGCGCGCGCGGCAACCGAGTTCGT
>JBHEKO010000107.1:0-20289 GCA_041859475.1 Candidatus Hydrogenedentales bacterium | reverse complement strand
GATCGATGGATTTGCAGTCCAGATACAGATTCACGCGTCCCTTGGCCAGCGTCAGGATTTCGCGAAGCGTGAGCAGGCGCGTCCCTGCGAACTCCGGCGCGAACTTGACCCCGGCGTCCAACTGTTTGAGTTCATCAACGGTCATATCCTTTACGCGGCCCGTGCCGTTCGTGACGCCGTCCACGCTACCGTTATGGCAGATGATGTGCTGCCCGTCTTTCGTGAGTTGAAGATCGATCTCCATCCATTCGAAACCGTCCTCCACACATCGCTCCAGTGCGGGCGCGGTGTTTTCCGGCGCCTGCATCATCGCGCCGCGGTGCGCCATCACCTGAAATGTCCGAGGCGGATTGACAGGCTCGTACAGAGAAAGGCCAAAGGCGGAAGAAATCAACAACCCTGCGGATATCAGGCACAGAATCAACAGTCTTGGCGTTCGCATCATGTCGTTCTCCGGGGTATAGGTTTCAGTCTACCTAAAACTGCGGCATTCGTTTGCTCGCAATGTCACAGGCCCGAGCAAACCCGAAGGCGGAAGCGGATCGTCCTTATGCCAAAGCCGCCACGTCGTAAACGCGAACCGGCCCGTTGGGCTTGGCTGGTCCCCGTTCAACCAGGCTGGCCATTCTCTCAAGGTCCCGTTGTCGTTACGAGGGCTGTCCTCTGGCAGTTGCTCGTCGCCGATTAGCCGGTTGATCCACTGGTTTGTTACCGCGATCTCCACCGTGTTCTGCCCGTGTCGCAGAAGACCGGAGACGTCCGCGCGGTAAGGCGGTTTCCAATACGTGCCGGCATCCTTGCCGTTCACGCGAATCTGCGCGATGACCTGCACTTTGCCCAAATCCAGATAGAGCCTGCGAGTCGAACGGGCGAAATCCTCGGGCATTGTGAATGTCTTCGTGTACGTCGCGGTTCCGGAAAAATACCGGACGCCGGGTTCGCTGTTTTCACTGAGCGAGACAAGCGGATCGACCGCAACTTTATCCGGAGCGCCCCAATTGGGCGGGAATCGAACCTCCCACGGGCCGGAGAGTTTCAGCGGATCCGGCACGTTTTCCACCTTGGCCTGAAGGTGTCTTCCGTCTGAGGACGTGGCCTCATACAGGCCATTACGAAACGAATGCACTATGGCTTCGCCCGGACGCCAGGCGGCAAACATGGCGAAGGGCTCGGCCTGCGAAGGTTCATAGAGGATTATGACCTCCGGGTCCGTGCCGGACGTGACAATCCGCTTACCCTCCACGATGCACTCGAGTTGAAGCGTCTTCACCACGCCCGGTGCGGGGTCATCGCCTTGAGCGAGCTGCGCCACTTGGAACTGCGATTCGCCGGTATCCAGAAGATGTTGCAACTTTTCGCGCACGTCGCGCGTACGGCTTGGGTCGTCGAGAATCCCGTACAACGCCTTCTCGACAGCGATGGAGGTCGTGTCGCCGGTCAGGTGCACCGTGTCGTTGTCATCTCCACGAACGGCAAATGTCTTATCACCGATCACGTACTCGATTACCACCGTCTTCAACACGTTCATCGCGGGGTCTCCGCCCTCTGCCAACCTCCGCACGGTGATCGCATGTTGGCCCGAGTCCGCGATTCGCTGGACCTCCTCGCGCACGTCGCGTGTGCGTTGCGCATCTCCTTGCAAGCCATATACTGCCTTGCGCACGACGACTTTCGGCACGGTTTCCAACGCGGACAGCAGGGGCTTTCCGTCGAGCGTCACGGTCGTAAAGGATTCGTGTGCTCCCGCAGGCTCACGGAATACGACAAACACGGAGCCGTTCGGCTCCAATTGAAGTGCAACGCTCGTCAGACCATCTTTCTCGCTGGATACCGCCGCAGAACCGATACGGCCGCTATCGGGCCACCACAATTCCGGGCGCTTTCCTGAGATGCGGAAGGAACATACCGCCGACAGGTTCTGAGGGCGCGGATTCGCCACGAAGTACAGGTCGCAGTCGTCCGTCTTCCGGTGGATGTAGTTCAACCGCGAACCCGCCGTGAAATCCGGTTGCACACCTGCCTTGGCGAGAATCTCCTCGGGCGTAATTCCCCACACGACGCGCCCTTTGCCAAATGCATGTTCTTTAATCGCAGTTCCATCGCAGTCGCCCCAAACCTCATTCGCGATGCGTTGCACTTCGTCGTCGCATGCGGGGAAGTTCACAAGACTCGGCGACTTCTGTGGGCGCGGGCCAGCCACCGTAGCCCCTTGTTCCACCAGTTCGCGCACCTTGCGCGCCAACTCGGGCGTCATCGTGACCACATCGGGCAGCACCAGCAACCGGTACGTCAACCCGTCTGATAGCACGAGGTTCCCGTCGCGCACGTTCATGCGCGTGAGCACAACCTCGGCGCTGCAGTTGTCATAGTCATAGTCGTTGCGGCGATGCTCTTGCGTCCCTTGCGGCGCGGCCTCCGGCTGCACATAGCAAATGTCGGCGACGAAGAGTCCCTGTCGCAGCATGTGCTGGCAACGGGCGAGGTATTCGTGCCACGGAGTCGACAGTTCCCACCAGGTCTGCGTGCGCTCGTAATGCACGCCCCACGGCCCCATCGTCATTCCCGGACGCCGGTCGCGCCACGGCTGCAATGCATACCGATGAACCACCAGCCGGTTCACGCCCAGACAGAACGCCTGATCGGCAAGCGGTTTGAGCGTCGCCGGGCTCTGCTGCCAGCGTTCCTTGTCGTCCGCCGTGAAGGCCTCGGCTCCCAAAATCTGTTTCCCATACGTGTGCGCCGAGGATGCCATGCCCTTGCATACGCTCAACGCGCTGCCGCCCACCCAGAATTCGCCCATCGGCTCGTCGGCGCGACCCGCGTAGCGCAGATCGTCGCACGGCCCGCCGTAGGCCTCGATCGACAACCCCACGCCGTGCTCGGACGAGAGCTCGCGCAAATGGCTTGCATAATTGTCGAGCAGCAAATCCGAAATCGTCAAACGGAAATCCCACAGGAATCGCTCGGAAATTGCCAAGCTTCCCACCACGCGGCCTGACAGCGCCGGCAAATACGGCACGAGGTCATACCCTCGGCGCTTCTGAAACTCGTCGCGCATGGCCTCCGTCCAGTTCTGCGCGCCGTTTTCCCAACTGTCGATGTGCGTCCTCACAAGCACCTTGCCCGCGCCGGGCCCCACATCCGCAATCAACTTTCCCATCATCCCCGCGAACTGCGCCTCGATGCCGGCCTTGCTCAGTTTGTCGCACTCCAGTCCACGGCCACTCGCAGGCGCGGGGGCATTTTCCGCGTCCGTGCTCGTGTGCCCGAATCGCATGACCGTCCAGGTGCCGACTGGTGCGTCCCACACCAGCTTGCCTTGCGCATCCATCTTGTCGCTGAGGTCGACAATGCGCCCAGGGTCGATGATCATCTCGGAAGGCACGTCGCCCGCAATGGATGGAAGATTAAACCCGGTTTGAAAGCACGCCTTGTGTGCAATGTCCTCGATTCGGTAGTCGCCGGGCGTGGGAAACGCCAGCACGCGGATATCGCGGTAGAAGTCCGCTACCGTCTCTGGCTGCGGAAGGGTCCCCTCGAAGCGCTTCCCGCCTTCCACGGCCGTTTCCGACCACACCACTTTCTGCATGGACAGTTCGGGCGTGATCCACGGTCCGCCACTGCCGTTCCACCCGGCATCGTCGTTCATGTTCACTTCCAGCCCAAGCCGCCCGGCTTCCGCCACCGCATGCTTGAACAGGTCGCGCCACTCCAGGCTCATGAAATCCACAGCGCCCACCGGAATGCCTTGATCGACTTCCATGATCAAGACCCCGCCGATTCCGGCGCGTTTCATCGCCTCCAAGTCCGCCGTGATGCCTTCCCGCGTGATATTCCCATTCAACCAGAACCAATACACCCACGGCCGCGCCGAATCCGGCGGCTGGTCAAACGATGCCTCCAGTTTGCCGAGCGCGGTATCCGCGTGGGCCGAGCTGACAAAAACCGCCGATGTGCACAGTAGGGTGACAATTACGCTGCGCATAACCACTGCCTTTCTGCCGAAGGTCGTTCTCGAATGCGGGTCTTCTATCCCACCCCTACGACTGAATGGAAGGATATACCATTCAGCAAATATATCGGAAAACTGCCTAGTGCGATGGCAAGAGGGTCGTTGACTCCCCCCAATCGTTCGTTCATGATTCCCGCGCACTCGCGGCATGGCTGCGAGTGCCTCCATATAGGAAAACTCAGTAGACACAGCGAGGCAATAGAAGACGTGATTCCGAGGATTATCGTGGCTATTCGCAAATTCCGTAGTCTGCTGCGACTACTCCGGCAATATGTGGAAGAATGCCGCATTCGGCGGCGGACTGAAGGTTGGATATCGGTCCGAACGTACACGCGAGCCACACTCAACAACCTTTACGTCATAGTCCGCAACAATCTCTCTTCAAAACGACGGCAGTGTCCATGTTGCGGGTGGGAAGGTTTCGAGTTTCTTGCCTTTGCCTGGGGGGACGGTGTGGCGTGGACCTGTTTATGCCCCCGTTGTGGAAGTCAGGAGCGCCACCGCGTGTTGCACCTATTCCTAAACGATGTCCAACCGGTGAATCTTGCAGATGGAGGGCGGGTGCTTCATATCGCGCCCGAGCCGCACGTAGCCGGTCTTATGGACTCGATTCCACACCTTCGCCGGCTTGCGATGGACTTGGAGCCGGACCGCTTGTTTCAGGATCGCGGACGAGCATTCCGCGGCGATCTCACACGCCTGCCGGTGCAAGGCAATTCCGTGAGCGCGGTGTTCTGTATTCATGTGCTCGAGCATATTGACGATGACAGTCAGGCCCTCAGCGAAATACATCGTATCCTGGAACCTGGCGGCATGGGGTACCTTATGGTACCCATTGATATGAAGATGGCCGACACCATCGATTTCGGCGGACCTCATCCCCTTGTCTGCGGTCACTATCGTGGCTATGGCGCAGACTTCCTCGATAAGCTGCGCCTATTCAAGACGAAATATTTCATCCCCAGCGCGATTTTTTCTCCAGAGGATATGGACCGATACAGGTTACGGGACGTCGATGTCGTCTTTTGCTGCGGCAAGGAAGCCAACTACGAAGCCAGTGCCTCGTGAGACGCGCGCGTCTGTCGGAGACGAGCAAAGCGCACATGAATTCCGAGGAGCAATTCAGTCAAGCAGATACACTCGCCAAGGTTGCGTGTGCAGTCTTCCCTCGAAGGCCTTGAACCTATCGCCGGTCGTCAACTCCTTGCCACGAGTACCTGAGGGAACGTTCCAGTCGAACGCCTCGAAACTGAAAAGCGCACGCATGCGGCCTTTTCGGTCTGCCCATGCAACTCCCTGCCATGTATCGCCGTCGCCCAACACGAACCGGCGCTTCATCAAGGGCAGTACAGCGCGGTAAGCGAAATTGGTGCGAACTATTCGGTCTCGGGTCTGAGCAGGAAGCGCCTCGAATTCGCGTGGGACGCGAATCTCCATGACGCCTTTCGACGCGAGGGTCCGGAAATACGAGTCCGGATCGTAGCGCTTCAAGGGATCGCTATGGTTATAGAGAAAGTAGTACCGAAGGTACTCGTGCCCAAGGACGGCGCTGAGGCCTGAACTTCGCGTAGAGAGGCCGAAGGGTCCACAATCTTCCTTCATAAGAACGCTGTATCCCATTCGCTGCATGGCGTGCTGTAACGAGACGAGTTCGTCCAATTGCGGATAGGGCAGGACATCGCTCATATCGCGATCGGCGCCAAAAGCGCAATAGGAATCGGCCCAGACGCCATCCAGCCCGGTTTGTCCACGTAGACGCCGGTAACCATCTTCCATGTATGCGCGGAAGCCAGCAGCCAGATCCATACCCACCAACGTGACGTAGCCGCGGTTGATGACCTGGCCGTTGGCGTCAAACATCAGCCACTCAGGGTGGTCGCGGACAACGGGTGAGCAGACGGATTGGTGCGCCGGGGCTGACCATATGGCCACTTTGATATTCTCTGCATGAGCCTTTCGTACCAAGTAGGCAAGGCCCGCTTCGCCACCGAGCTTGGGGCTGATGCGCAACCCCCAGGGACTGCAAACGCTGTCTGCGGCATAGCTCCCTGCCGGATACTCGCCTTCGGCATGATCGATGTCCGTGTCCAAAACGGCCCTCAGTTCAATGACGCCAATACCCCAAGCGGCCGCCTTAGGAACCGTGTCGTTTGCGAAGTGATACAGCCAAGAGTCCTCAAGCGTGGGCGGCGTCATGGATTTGCGCAGAGCGGGAGTGACACCGTACTCCAACCCCGGCGTGTCGAACTGCTGATGAAAGAGGGTCGGGAGAGGTTCCGCCGGCTTTATTGCCGCCTGTGCTTGCAGGTCGCCAACGATACGGTCCCAAGCCCATGTCCATTCGTTGATAGCGGTCCACTTGTCCGAGAGGTCAGCCGGTCGGAAGACCCAGGATTTCACAGGTGTTGTGAGGCACCCTTTTTCGTCGGCACGCAGCGGTATGGAAGAATGGAGCAGAATCCGGTCATCCTTTTGCGACTCGCCGACTTCGGAACAGGAAACGCGGTCAAAGTAGCTCAAGGTTGCTCCTCTAGATCCAGCCAGAAAGAAGAAGGGTTGTTGCCGGGCGCCATACTTGCGCTTTGACATGCTGTAGGGGAGGTTCGGGTCAACCTGATGACTGAGGCGAAACTCCTCTTCGTTCTTGTCGCCGGTCTGGCTGCCTCGTTGCTGGAGCCTCCAGTCGCCTTCGGCAAAGTCCACGGGCTCATCCACACTGATTTCGTAGGCGGAGCCCACATCGTAGAGTCGAATCTGCCAGCTCACTCCCGTATACGTCCCGGCGTATGTCCGGGTAGTGGCCGGGGCTATCCACCATTCGGCGCGGCCGGAGGGTAGCACTACATTGATTACGATTGCCTTTCCCTGCCGACGCCAACCCGCGAAGCGGCCTAGAATAGGGAACTCGGCCGTCTTGATTTCGCCGCGCTTTGGAAACGTGTGTCGTTCGCCCGTTTCGGCCCGTTCCTTGAGATAGGTGAGAAGGTCGGTTATCGGGGCAATCCCTCCGCCTACGATCTTCGTCATCAGCGGGGGAGATGGCTCACCGGACGGTGGTGCGAGGATGGTGTTGCCATCGAGGGACACAAATGACAGTCCGAGGACTTGTTGGTCTTTCACCGCGAGGCCAACTTCGATCCGTGGGCGGCCAGGAAACGATACCCGGATCTCCGTATCTGAAACCGCCGCCTCCGGCCGCGCCTGCGAACCAACGGCGGCCGCGGCGGAAACGAGTGCCGAGACGTGAAGGAGTGCGATGCAGAGTGCACAAGAAGAGACGCGCATCATAACGCACATGGTTTGACCGCTGGGTCACGATACTTGCCCGACATCGTGAGTGCCTTTCTGTGGGTAACTTGACTGGGGGTGCCATAGTCGGTGTACAAGCGACCAATAATGCCTCTGGTAGAACCTCTCCACATTCGGCCCGTGAAAGTTGCAGATAACGGTGGATCCAGCTCGACCGTTTCCCAGATTATTCCACGTCCCGCTATCGAATGCACCTCAGGGAAAGAGGTCTTTCAAGTGCCGCGGATGCCAGAAACACGCATTCCATGGCGAGAGCAGACGGCATATCTGGCATTGAACGTATGCGGAGTTCTGCGTAGAATCGGGCCGTGAGGTGACACGTTATTACGGGGGGATCGTGATGACCACAGGCCGTTCCATCCTGAGTCTGCTTCTACTGATTGCACCGGTTGTGGTGTATTGCAGTCCGGCTTCAGCGGAGGCGCCTGACCAGTTGCCCGCCCTCACGGCATCTCAAATTGAGGCCGATTGGGATCGCCAGGCGGCAGTTCGCAAGAACACCGCGGTCTATTCTGCGGCGATAGACGCGCAAGGCGGTTGCGATGGCGTCAAGGATGGCCACTATGGATTTCATACAATATATGAGAGAGAACCTTGGTGGCAGGTCGATCTGAACCAACTAAGTCGCTTGGCGCGAATCTGCATTTACAACCGATGCGACGATATTTTTGCCGCGCGTGCGTCACACATAAAGGTGCTCCTTTCGGATGACGGCGAGGCCTTTCGCGAGGTCTATCAACACGACGGTACGATCTTTCTTGGGCAGCCCGATGGGAAACCGCTCCAAGTCGAACTGGGTGGAGCAACCGCGCGGTTTATTCGCCTGCAACAACCGGGGACCGACTATCTTCATTTGGATGAAGTCGAGGTGTTTGCCGTTGATTCCAACGAGAACATCGCCGTGGGAAAGGCGGCCACGCAAAGCAGCACAAGCCAATGGTCCCGCAAGGGTACGGAGTCCGGCACTATCGAACCGAACCCGGCGGAGACCATCGAGCGCGGCTTACGGCTGGCGGATAACCTCAGGCAATTGGGAGTAGAGGGCAATTCGGCACGGGAGA
This sequence comes from Candidatus Hydrogenedentales bacterium, assembly GCA_041859475.1. GTDB lineage: Bacteria > Hydrogenedentota > Hydrogenedentia > Hydrogenedentales > SLHB01 > JAIBAQ01. Next base: position 11,907 of record JBHEKO010000107.1, on the reverse strand, counting down.
CACTGAATCAAATTGCCCAACGCCTATCGAGTTCAGGCGGCAACGCGTCGCTCTTCCGGGAACTTAATCTGGAGGCGCTATGGGCAACACGCCGCATGGCGCTTGCCAATCCTCTGCTGACGTTCGATGAAATCCTCTTTGCCAAACGATTGCCCACCCTGTTCCCGCACGTGAGCGACCAGTATTACGGGTGGTTTTCTCAAGGTGGGGGAGGTCTCTACATCTTGTCCGATTTCAAGCAAGATAGTCCGCGCGTGCGTTGTCTGACTGACGGATGGAAACTCGGAAGTTTTCTGCGTCCCTGTCTTTCATACGATGGGAAGAAGGTCTTGTTTGCGTACAGCGCGTACTATCCGCACGTGGCTGAGATTCCCGACAAGCTCGACAAGCACGCGCTGCCGGAAGATGCCTTTTATCACGTATTCGAAATGAACATCGATGGCACGGGCGTGAGACAACTGACGTATGGCTACTACGATGACTTCGATGCCCGCTACCTACCGAGTGGGGACATTGTATTCTTGTCGACGCGAAAGGGCACTGCACTTCAGGTGGGCAAGCGTAGTGCGCGGGCCACGCTCGCAGCGGCATTGCCCGACAGCTACGTCCGATGTGGCGGCGACAATCACCGTCCGGTCGCGGTGTATACGCTGCATGCGATGAATGCCGACGGCGGCGACATGCGGGCAATATCGGCTTTCGAGAACTTCGAGTGGACGCCATCCGTGGGGAATGACGGGCGGGTCTTCTATGCGCGGTGGGACTACATCGATCGGTACAATGCCGATTTCATGAGCCTGTGGTCCACGAATCCGGACGGCACAAGTCCCCAGCTTGTGTATGGGAATTATACGCCGAAACCGCAGTGCATCTTTGAGGCGCGCTCGATACCGGGTTCCAATAAGATGGTGTTTACAGCGACGGCGCACCATTCGATCACGGGGGGATCGCTGGTACTGTTGGACCGCCGGCTCGGGACCGAGTATGACAGGCCGATAACGCGGCTTACGCCCGAGGTCTGTTTCCCAGAAGTGGAAGGCGAGCCGTCGTCGTACTACGCGAATCCCTGGCCACTTTCCGAAGAGCACTATCTCGTTTCCTGGGCGGATCACGGGTTGCCTCCGCACGCCTATATGAAGCCCGGCGATCCCAGGAACCCGCCCAATGCCGCGGGACTATACCTGTATGATGCATTCGGGAACCTGAATCTGCTTTATCGAGATCCCGACATTTCGTGCGTGGACCCGATTCCCCTTCAGGCGCAGGCGCGGCCGCACCAATTGCCGGAGCAAGTGGATTGGACGGGCGCGCAGGAGGGGCGGTTTCTCGTTCAGGATGTCTATAAAGGACTTACGGGCGTGACGCGCGGCACGGTCAAGCGGCTGCGAATCGTTGGAGTGCCTCCGAAAGTGCAGCCCAAGATGAACACGCCGACACTCGGTGTCTCGAAGGAAGACCCCGGTAAGTTTGTTCTCGGAACGGTTCCCGTCGAGGAGGACGGGTCGGCGTTCTTCCGCGCGCCATCGGGTCTACCGGTCTTTTTCCAAGCACTGGATGAGCAAGGGTTGAACGTGCAAACGATGCGGTCGCTGACGTACGTTCAGCCAGGACAGACTTCTTCCTGCATCGGCTGCCACGAATCGCGCGATACCGCGCCAGCAAACCTGATGCAGGTCCAAGCGACGCGACGTGAGCCATCGAAGATAACCCCGGGGCCTCCGGGGTCGTGGCCACTACGCTTCGACGAGCTTGTTCAACCCGTCTTGAATGAAGCTTGCGTGCGCTGCCATTCCGCCGACGGCCCAGAAGAGGCCGCTCGCTTCGTACTGACTGGAGACAAATCGTACGAGAACTTGATGGCCTTCGGAGACAGCGACCTGTACCACTTGGCGTATGAGAAGGCCCGGTCGGAAGTGGGGGACAGCCCTGCGCGCGAAAGCAAGCTGTACTCGATGTTGACCGAGGGTGATGGGCATGAAGGCGTCAAATTGGACAAGGGCAGCATAGAACGGCTGGCCACATGGATGGACACCTACGCGCAGCGCATGGGATCGTTTAGTGAGCGCCAAGAAGAGGAATTGCGCACGCTGAAGCAAGACATGACGATGCTGTTGGAGCGGTAGACATTCTCGGTTTGCTCGCGTTGTGCGGATGTTCTCTTAATTGTCTGCTCAGCGGTTTGTTCTCAATTCTCTCTTATTTGCGTTCGCTGTGTTCTGTTGTGGCCATGGCTGCTCCGTTCCCAATCGTATCGATAGGTCCTGGAATTCCCGGACCCCCCGCTGCAACGTACCCATAGCTCGCCCCAGATTCAACAGGGCTGACCCAGAACGAGTACAAGCTGCCGTTCCGCAGGTGGAAGCGGAACCGAACGGTTCTTCCCGCAATGCCAGAGAGGTTGCTTGCATTCCGCCAGCGGATCTCCGCGCGCGTCGCGTTTGCGCGAACGGGTTCGCAGAATTCTTCGGAAAATGGCGCAATCACGTTCCCGTCACGATCGAGAATCTCCGCGCGCAATTCGCCGTTCTGCGTCTCGACGTTGGCGAAGAGGTTACACCCTGCGAATTGAACAGGGCGCGTCGTCAGGGTTCCCTTGGTGTCTATCGCGTCGAGCGAGGCAAAACCGTCGCGGCGCAGGAACGCAAGACCTGTCGAGCACTGTCCTGATGCGTTGATACCGGGATGGCCAGTCCTACCGCTGCAATAGAAGTACAACCGGTCCCCCACGACCAGACAACCTCCGCCCGCCGACTGGACGTTCCCATGGTTCCAGTCACCGGCGCGGTCGGATATTGGTAGAAAAGGACGGCGGTCGGGACGGTACCAATGGAAACCGTCGCGGCTGAAGCCAAGGCAGACTTGATTGATCTTCGGGCGATGAGGCGGCTTGCCCGAGTAGATCGTAAACAGCCCGAGCAATACGCTTTCATACGCGTTTGCATCCAGGTTGTACAACTCGCGGGTCTTCTTGTCGGGCATATCGGGGTGTGGCAGATCGAGCTTGTCTGCACCGACCCAAAGCGGTAGCTTATCGCCGTGTTCCCACGCTTGAGCGAGGTTCGTCAGGTTGGGAGACTCTCCGAACTTTCTACGCCTTCCGAACAGATTCTGCTTGATGCTGAAGACCCAGGTCCGGCGGAAAGGGTCGTAGTACGCAGTGCTGCGATCACCGCTGTACGGTGGGCTCTCCAGCGGTTGTCCCCAGTGGATCCCGTCTTCGGAGAAGAATACCTGCATCCGGATATCGCTTGAGTCGTCTTCGCCCTTCTGCTTGAAGAAGACGAAGCGCCTGCTTGGATCGTCGTCGTAAGCGTTGAGCCAGACCGTTGTGGAACCATGCCCGCCGTTGGAACTGGGGTTCACGATGTTCGTGCCGGGAACCACGTCGAGCGCGGGCTTGGTCCAATGAACCCCATCTTGCGATACGGCATAGCAGGTGGACTTGTTGTACCCACCCATGTACCACATCTTGAAAATGTTGTCCTTGGGATCCCACCAAACACCGTCGCTGAATACCATTGCGGTGGGTGCTTCATAGCCACCATTCTCCGTGCCCATCTCCCAAGGTTGGTCGGGCTTCACAACCGGATTTTCGGGAATGTACTCCGCCTGGTGGTACGTACGCACCAAGTCCGTGTTTTCGACGAGGAAATCATCCACGAATAGCTGGCGCCCTACGTCGATCGGAATGACGCTTGGCGGGGACTCCAAGTAGGGCACCGGCATGACGTCGGACTCAGTCTCCAGGCTGATGTCGAAGTGAGGCGGCCACTGGGCGGGCAGTCGTATGCCGTTCCACAACACTTCCTCGGAGGTGAAGTCGGATGTGCGAGGGTCCGTGCCGTTTATGAATTCCTCGATGTTCGTGTAGCCATCTTCGTCCACGTCTTGGGTCGCGTCGGCGGAGCCTTCCGGGTTCAAGCTATGGCTTGCTTCCCAACTGTCCGGCATTCCGTCCTGGTCGGAATCAGGTGGTGCTTCGCCGCTTGCATAGTTGGGCCAGCCGCCCACATCAGCCTGCGAATTGATGATTTGCCCAGACCCATCGCGGACATTCTCCACGATGCGCGTATCCACAGTGTCGCGGATTGGCAACGTTGCGCCTACCTCTTTGAGAACAAGGCGATACGCATCCTGCGCGGATTGGCTCGCGACAGGGACGCGCGGGAAGGGAACCTGGGCCTTGTGTGCGTCACTCGCTTTGCTGATAAGCATCCAATTGTCCGCAACCCCGCCTTCCGCGCCTTCGAGAACATTCCCTGCCACATACATACGTGTTGCGTCGCCGCCAATAGTGAAGGCGTGCAATCGGTCCGTCGTACTTGGACCGGGCTTTAGGTAATTGCCCACGTAGTTGATGCGCGCCGGGTCCTTGGCGGTATAGCCCGCCGGGGCGTTCCAGTTGTAGATTACGTTGTTCTCGAAATCGAGAAGCAAGCCTGGATCTTTGCCGTAGGTGCCGGGCCGGGGGCATCGGGTCCTATGGTGGGCATACAGATTATGGTGGAACGTGACGCGACCGTCGGTGCGCAGCAGTGTCGCATAGCCGTGGGGGCCTTTTGTGTGAACGCTATCGTCCAGCGTCTCGGAAATCACGCACCATTGCACGGTGATCAAATCCTGTCCCGCGCCGCTGACCGAGAGTGTCTCGTCACTGCCCCAACTCACCGAGCAGTGATCCAGAATGATGTTCTTGCAGTTGGCGCCCGTCGACAGGGCGTCGAGTTCCACTCCTATACCATCGCCGGGCCGGCATCGCAGGTGACGAATTACAACATCGTGAGTCTCTTCGAGGCTGCACGTGTAATTCTTCAAGCATATGCCATCACCAAGGGCGGTCTGCCCCGCCAAGGTTAGATACGGCTCTCGAATTGTCAGGTGCGTCTTCAGCTCGATGATGCCGCCGATGCGAAAGACGACGATTCGCGGCCCCTTGGTCTCTACGGCGGCGCGTAGACTTCCCGGTATTGGGGCATCTTGCCCGGGGAGGTAGTCCTCAAGATTGGTTACGAACAATACGGCGCCCCCACGGCCTCCGGGAGTCGCTGCGCCGAACCCTTCTGCTCCAGGAAATGCTGGAACCGCCATCGCCGCCCATTCGATCACCATGGTAACTGCAATCAGGGTGAATCCCTTGCAGGGTCTCTTGAACATGGGTATGTCTCCTCGCCGCAAATATTTCTTGCGCACTCGCCAGAAGGACTACTCTGCCGCGAAGACGGCAGGCGAAGCGAGGTGCACCGGCGTCCATTGAAGAGACTCCAAATGGCGACCCGTCGCGGTACGCAGAAGTCTCTCGTGGACGATGAAGAGAGCCTATGCCATGCCTCGCGCGTGTTCAAGTGCTCGCTGTCCCGCGCCGCCGCCTTTGTCGAGGAGATGAGCGGGGGCTATCCGGAGTGCACGGCGATGAAATCGCGGACTGCATCGGCCTGAGGGCGGTGGCCGTCGATCAGCACGGCGGCCAGGATTGAGTAGCCGGATAGCATTCCCTTTTCAACCAAGGTGGCGATGCCTTCCATCTGCTTTCTGACTAAGTCGACGGGAACAGGCGCCACCTGCGTATAGTCGCGGAGGTACACGCCCATGACGATGGACTTGCCGGGAAACAACCTTCTGCACTGGTCCACATACTCGGGCATCTGGACGATGTTCTCCTGTTTCCAAATCCACAACGTCACCACATCGATGTGAGGGCGTAGGCCTGTCCAGAATTCCACGTCCTCCAGTTCATGCGTGTACACCACGGTCCACAGATTGAGCTTGGGATTCAGATCCCGGATTGCAGAGCGGATGTCGCCGAATTCTTTCGGTCCATACTTGGCACTCTTCATTAATCCCATCAGGTCGTCGCAATAGACGCCGGTGACGTTCTGGAACTGCTTGGCCAGCCGCGCAACATTTTCACCCTCGGTCCGCACCGTCACGGGATCGCTCGTGGGCTTGCAGATCGGACGGCCATTCTCGTCCCACTCCCAGCCCCATTTGCTGATATCGCACGTGACTTCCTTGTAATCCTGCAGCAAGCGGAGGGCATGCTCGTCATTGGGGTGAAACAGGAAGTTCACGCGTGAGAGGCCAAAATAGCGGGCTCCCTGGCCCAGGCCGTAGATGGACGGCGGCACTTTCGGATCAATGCCCTGACCTTCCCATACCCATCCGATGTCGCGAAAGGTTGGCTTGCCCGCATTTCCCGGTGCATCCGCAATTGGCTGTTGTTCAACTGCCTCTGTCTTGCTCGCGAAGCCGAGACCTGCTCCTGCAAGCGAAAGTGCCTGAAGAAATACCCGCCGTTCCATGGAGACCTCCTTTGCTGCCGAGCGCGCGCGTCATGCCGGTTAGCGGCAACCAGGTTTAGTGTACACGACAGCGGCGAGCACGATATGCTAATCGAAAATAGGGGAGAGGATATGAGCTACATCATGAACCGCCGTGCATTTCTCAAAGCAGCTTCCGCGTCGGCCTTGTTGGCAGCGTATGGCGCGGATGCCGCCGAGGTTGTGAATCAATCGGTCAGGCGTGTCGGCGTCATCGGCACCGGGTGGTACGGAAAGAGCGATGTCTTCCGGCTGATGCAGGTCGCGCCGGTCGAGGTTGTCTCTATCTGCGACGTGGATGCGAACATGCTGGCGGAAGCGGCGACATTGATTAGCCAGCGACAGAAGTCCGGCAAGACGCCCCGCACCTACCGCGACTATCGAGAGATGTTAAAGGAAAAGGATCTCGATATCGTTCTGGTCGGGACGCCGGACCACTGGCATGCCTTGACCGCCATCGCGGCCATGGAGGCCGGAGCGCATGTGTACGTGCAGAAACCCACCGCCGTCGATGTCCGGGAGAGCGAGGCGATGTTGGACGCGGCGCGAAAGCACAACCGCGTGGTGCAAGTCGGCACGCAGCGTAGAAGCACGCCGCATCTCATCAACGCGAAGAAGAACATCGTAGATGCGGGATTGCTTGGAAAGATTTCGCACGTGGACATGTGCTGCTACTACCACATGCGTGCCAACGAGAATCCGGCGCCGATCCCCGTACCCGAATTCCTGGACTACGAGATGTGGACAGGACCCGCGCCTCTGCGCCCCTACGATCATTTACCGCACCGCGGTTGGTGGCGCGCGTTCATGGAGTATAGCAACGGGATCGTCGGAGACATGTGCGTGCACATGTTCGACGCGGTTCGCTGGATGTTGGACCTCGGCTGGCCCTCGCGCATTTCCTCGTATGGCGGCATCTTCGTGCAGAAGGAGTCGAAGGCAACGACGAGCGATACGCAATCGGCAATCTTTGCGTATGACGACCTGATGGTCACCTGGCAACACCGGTCGTGGGGGAGCACGCCCGATCCCAAGTATCCTTGGGCATTCACGTTGTTCGGCGATAAGGGGACGCTTACGGGCAGCATCAACAGCTACGACTTCACCCCGCTTGGCGACGGGAAGCCCGTTCACGAGGATTGCCTTCTTGAGGAGGAACAATATCCCGAGGACTCCAAGGAGAAGGACATCGAGATCAAAGCGGCGCCGGCCTCGCGCCGCCACATGCTTGACTTCCTCGCGGCTATCGAAACCGGTGGCCGCCCGGTCGCGGACATTGAGCAGGGGCATATTTCATCGGCGAGCTGTATATTGGCGAATCTCGCGATGAAGACCGGAAGAACGCTCGCGTACGATCCCGCGAAGCGGGAACTCACCGGCGACCCCGCCGCCACCGAATTGCTTAGGAGATCCTATCGGGGGCCCTGGCAACATCCCGCGGGATAAACTTCCGCCCTCGGCGTGGTTTGAAAAAGAGTGAAGGGGTCTGCACCAAGTTGCAGACCCCTTCATCATTATTCATGCGGGCTGTAGCGCCGCCGATTGCTCTACGCCTCGATATCCTTGAGCTTCCAGCCCTTGCGGAACGTGGGCTTGACGAACTTGTTCGCCTCTTCATTATTGGTGAACCGGAGGTTCGCGCCGTCCCACTTAAGCTCTTGATTCGGGAAGCGCCAGCTTATCGCACCGAGCAGAATCCATTCCGTGTACGGACCCGCAATGCTGAAGTTTGAGCACGGCAAGTCTCCGCCCTTGCAGGCCTGAATCCAGTCCTCGTAATGTCCCGGCGAACGCTTCAGCACCTGAGCAGGCAACTTGTAATCCTGCATCTTCGCCCTCGGCGTCAGGCTCCAGCCCTCGCCGCGTCCGTCCGTGCCCAGGAAGCCTTTGGTTCCTACGAAGATTTCGTTGAAGTCTTTGACATCTTCCGCGGTCAGGCCCGCGGGCGGCGCGAACTTCGAGACCATGTTGCCCTCGTACCAATAGATCGATACCGGAGGCATCTTTCCAGAGGGGACGAACTTGTTCGGGCGTTCGGGGAAGACGAACTTGCACGCGTAGTGCGGGTAGGTAACCGGATTGACTCCTTCCACCGCGAAACACTCCACGCTGATGGGACTGCCAAGCTGCAGAGCCCAGTTCGCAGGTCCGAGCATGTGGATGCCCCAATCGCCGACCATCTGCGAACCGTACTCTTGGAAACCGCGCCAATTGGATGGGTGAATCTTCGGACTGTAGGCATGCTCCGCCGTGCGGCCCATCCAGAGGTTCCAATCCAAGCTCTTGGGTATCGGTTCAGCGGCAGGCCATGCGGTAATATCGCGTGCGAAGCCGCCGCCGCACATCGAGTGAACCTCGGTGATGTCGCCAACTTCGCCGTTCCAGATCACCTCGCACGAGACGCGCGTCGCTTCGGCGGAATACCCTTGGTTGCCCATTTGGGTAACCACGCCGTATTTCTTCGCGGCGTCCGTCAAGAGGCGGGCTTCCCAGACGGTCTGGGTGAGGGGTTTCTGGCAGTACACATTCACGCCGCGCTTCATTGCGTACAGCGCCACGCTCGCGTGCATGTGGTCCGGAATCGTGATTGTGATCCCGTCGAGGTTCTTATGCTCCTTGTCGAGCATCTTGCGGAAATCGCGGTACAGCTTCGCCTTTGGGAAAGCCTGCGCCGCCTTGTTCAAAAACTTCTCGTCCACATCGCACAGCGCATAGATGTTCTCGCCGCTGACGCTTCTGACGTCGCCGGCTCCCTGCATCCCGCCCACGCCCACGCAGCCGATGTTCATCTTGTCGCTTGGCGCTTTCGTACCCGAGGCCGCCAACACGCTCCTCGGCACAATCGAGAAGACTCCGGCTGCAGCCGTTGCGCCCAGGAACTGACGCCGTGTGAAGATCTTAGTGCTCATGATATCCCCGTTCTCCTTTGTCATCCCGTTCGGCACGACCCGTGTCCCGACCGGTTCGGTTTCTTATTGCTGTTACCTGTTCTACCGCGCGCAGCACCCGGTGCAATTCAGCAAGCGCAAGCCCGACTTCTTCCCTTTGAGTATCTTGACGGGCCCCAGTAATCCGGCCGGCTGCAGCGGTGTCTCGGCTTTCCAGTTCCTCGTTGTCGCGAATGTCTCCGGTGTCGTGACACCGGGTTGGGCATCCCCAATCAAGCGATTGAGCCACGTGTTGACTACGTCGACCTGCAACGTATTCTCACCGGCCTTCACGGCCGCGCTGATGTCTACGCGATAGGGTTGCTTCCATAGCGTCCCAACCTCCTGTCCATTCACGCGCACTCTGGCCATTTCGTGCAGCATGCCCAGATCCAAGACGGTGCTTGCGCCAAGCTTGGGGAGCGTAAATGTCGTCCGATACGTCGCCGTGCCGGAGTAGTACTTGATCGCAGGGTCTGCTTGTTCAGACCAAGAACTCAGCGTGTCGAATGTAGCGCTGCTCCCCGGGAACTCGACTTTCCACGGCCCTTTCAATTCGGCCAATTCCTGAAGTTTCCCTTGTTGCCGTTCCAGTTTCTGCGCGTTCTTTCGGAACACGACAAACACCGAACCCGCGGGATCGAAATGAAGCGACATCGCGGTCCGTCCCTTCTTCACCTTGAAGGGCACGGCTTCGATCTTTCCACTATCCGGCCACCACAGCGCCGGTTTCCGATCGGCCACGCGGAACGAGATGGTCTCCGTGCGCTCTTCGCCTTTCTGATTCGACACGAAGTAGATGTCGGTGTTCGTATCGCCGTCTCGGCGGTGCTTCCACAGGAATCCCTCCGGGCATGCCACATCCGCGGGCGTTTGTAGACTCTCCAAGGCTGCATTCAGGTCGGTTCCAGTCATTACGCGATTGTTGTCCCACAATTCGGAGGCCAATTTCTTCACTTCGGAATCGGCTTCCGGGAAGCCCTGGAGGCTAGGCGAACGTTCGGGCTTCGGGCCCAGCACGGCACCGCCCGCTTCCAGCAATTGCGCAACTTTTTTGAGAAGCGCTGGCCGCATTGTCGTGGATTCCGGCAAGACAAGCAGACGGTAACTCATGCCGTTCGGCAAAACCAATCGCCCGTCCTTGACTTGAAGCGCGTCTTCGATTACGTCGGCGTTGATGTAATCGAAGTCGTAGCCTGCCGGAAGTTCCGGACGTCGAATGCCCGCCATTTTCGGCGCGTCTTCGCCGATGAAGTACGCTACGTCCGCCACGTGTGTGCCCGTTTGCAGCATCACGGTGCACCGGCGCAGGTATTCGACCCACGGCGTCGCGTAGTCGATCCACGTGTTGTGGCGATTAAACTCGGTGCCCCAGGGCGCGTTGATGCCGGGCTTCTTGTCGTCCCACGGCTGATGAATCACCACGTGAAGCACGAACTGGTTGATGCCCTCGCAGAACGCCCAGTCTCCGCGGGCCTTGAAGTCGCGCGGGGTATTCACGAAGGCGGGCCCGCCGGTAAAGGCTTCCGCCCATACGACCGGTTTCCCGTAGATGTGTGCAGCCGACGCTGCGTCGCGCAACTCGATGCTGCCCAGAGACCCCTCGACCCAGAACTCACCGCTAATCTCATCGCAATAGCCGCCGTAGTTCAAGAACTCGCCTGGGAATCCCCAGTGGCCGTAGTTCTCCAACCACATCTTGAGTCCAGCCGCATTACACAGATCGCGCAGGCCCCCGACGTAATCCAGCGCCACGCGGTCCGCCACCATGCGCCGCACGTCCCAAAGGAAGCGGTCCGATTGATCCGCGCTGGCGACGATACGGCCCGTCAAGACCGGCAACCACGGCATTGGGTCATAGCCGTAACGCGCTTGGAAGTCCGAGGCAAAGCCATCGGTCCAATTCTGCGGGCCCATCTCGTAGCTGTCCGCCACCACATGTTTCCACGCGGTGCGTTCCGCTTCCGGGATCCGTTTAAGCAAGTTGCCCACGTAGGCGTCGAAATGCGTCTTCAGCGCATCCCGGTTCATCTTGTCGACTTCCAACCCGGTCGCCTCCGGTGGCGACGGACTGTTTTTCGTGCCGGTCGGCGTCATCGCGGTGCGCAGCACGATCCACTCTCCGGCGGGCACGTCCCATTTCAGCGTACCGTCGGCGGCCATCTGCGAACTCAGATTGATTACCGCATCCGGCTGCACCGCCAAGTCCGCCGAATCCGGCTCCGGCTGTGCCGGCCATGAATAGAAGTCGAAGGGGGGGAGAGGGTCTTGAAACATCTTGACCATCGTCTTTTCGGCGAAGCTCTCCACTCGTGCCGCCGGGGACAAGTGAATCTCACCCAGTTCGCACGCCTCGGAAAACGTCAAACGAAAATAGCGCGCCGTCGTCGCCGGGAACGACACCACAATCGGCGCCAGCGGCACTGGACCTACATTGATCTCAAGGTTGTGCCGGTCGATTACAAACTTCTCCACCGTCGTGAATTGCTGACCGTCAGCGGAAGTCTGCAACTCCGCTGTGACCTTTAACTTGCTGATGGGATGGACCGTGACGCTCCGCGCCGTGAACGGTTCCGGCATCTCGAAGGTCACCGAGGTTGGCGTGCGCGCCGTTTCGGTCGCATACACGCCCTCGCCCGCAGGAGCCGGGAACGCCAACACGG
>JBHEKO010000791.1:0-9968 GCA_041859475.1 Candidatus Hydrogenedentales bacterium | reverse complement strand
TTGACGGAGACGCTCGAAGCGGTCGAGATGGCGCAGCGGGCCGGGTACACGGCGGTGATCTCGCATCGCAGCGGCGAGACCGAAGATTCGACGATTGCGGACTTGGTGGTGGCGACGAACGCCGGCCAGATCAAGACCGGTTCGGCATCGCGCAGCGACCGTATCGCGAAGTACAACCAGCTTATTCGCATCGAGGAAGAGTTGGGCGGCCAAGCGGAATTCTTGGGTATGCAAGCGTTTTACAATATAATGAAGCCCAAGGCAGGGGCGAAGTAAGCAGCCCCGCGAAATGGCGGCTTGAAGGATGATGAGTAAAGGGTACGTAATCGCGCTGCTCGTCACGATCGGATTGACGGCTGCATATGTATGGCACCGCGACTTGCGCGGCAAGTACGAATACTATCTCGAGAATGAGGAGTATGTGCAGACGGTCCAGGCCCAGCTCGAATCGCTGAAGCAGGAGGAGAAACGCCTGCAAGAGCGCGTCGACGGGCTGGGCAACGATCCGGTCGAGGTCGAGGCGGATCTCCGCCGCGACAAAAAGCTTGTCCGCCCGGGAGAGAAGATCTTCCGCGTGGAATTGCCGCCGGACGGCAGCGCACAACAGGGAGTCGTTACCGAGCCCTGACACACGAGATCATTCTCAATAGCCAAGAAGAGGCCATAAAGCTTCTTGGGCGAAACGGAGAACTCCGTAAGCGCATCCAGCAGGAGGCCCCTGTCAGGATCGTCGATCGCGGCGCGAAAGTAGTCGTGATGGGCGAGGATCCTGATGCGACGATGGTCGAGTCCATGTTGAGCGAAATGCTCGTAGCCGTCCGGCGCGGGCACACGCCGACCGTGGCCGATGTGAGTTATGCGTTGAACGAAGCACGAAGCAACCGGGGCGCACCCTTGGGCGATTTGCTTGGAGGGGCGCCCCGTCCGTTATTGCGGACCGAGATCGCAATCAAGCCGCGCACGCACGGCCAGGTGAAGTATCTCGAAGCGATCCGCAACCATGGCGTCACGCTGGCGATTGGCCCGGCGGGGATGGGTAAGACGTATCTTGCGATGGCGGCGGCGATCAGCGCGTTGCTGAACAAGGAAGTCAATCGCCTGATACTGACGCGGCCCGCCGTGGAAGCGGGCGAGAGTCTTGGGTTTTTGCCGGGCGACCTGCAGCAGAAGGTGAATCCCTATCTGCGTCCGTTGTACGACGCGTTGTATTCGATGGTGGATGTCGAGCGGGCGCGCCGCTTGATTGAGCGCGAGGCGATCGAGGTCGCGCCGTTGGCGTTTATGCGGGGGCGCACGCTCGACCACGCCTTCGCAATCCTCGATGAAGCGCAGAACACGACCTCGGAGCAAATGAAGATGTTCCTCACGCGGTTGGGCGAAGGCTCTCGCGCGGTGGTGACCGGAGATATCACCCAGGTGGACTTGCCCAAGGGCACGACGTCGGGGCTGGTGGAGGCAAACCGTATTCTGAAGCATACGCCCGGCATCGCCATCGTCCGGTTGGACCGCGCCGATGTCGTGCGGCACCCGCTCGTGCAGGGGATCGTCGATGCCTATGAGGCCGCGAGCGCGCAGGCCGAATTGGATGCGCAGCGTCACCAAAGCGCCCGGGAACGCGGTGCGACATCATGAACTTCCCGAAGTTCATGCGACGGAGGCAACGGCTTAGCGGCGGCTCGTACCGTGCTCAGCCGGCGCAGGCGTTGACTCATCGCGAACGCCAGTTGAAGCTGGGCGCGCTGGCATTGGCCTTTGTCGTGCTGCTCTTGGGCGTGACGAAGCGCCTGAACACTGCTTCCGATATCACGGACATCGACACCACGGGGGCGGTGGCGGAACTCACCATCATTGCGGAAATCGGATTTCAGAGCGAAGATATCGCGAGCACGCGGGAAGCCAAGGAAGCGGCGGCGGGCAAAGTCCCCGACGTATTCCGGGTGAACGAAGAAGCGGTCAAGGCACAGTTGGCGCGCTTCGATGCGATGGTGGGCGAACTGAAAGCGCAGCGCGAGGGCCTTGAAGAGGCGATTCGCGAGGCCCTGCGTCCGGGCGTGCGCGAGCAGGCCCTTTCCGCAACGGTTTCACGCGCGGTGAAAGCCTATGCCGAGACCCTTATTGGCTCCTCCCAAACCTTGGGCGCGGTGGGCGACGCGAATCTACTGACGACTTGGCTGATGCCGAAGCCCGAATGGGTGAGCGGTGCAGCGAACGGAAAGGGAGGGGAAAAGGGGGAGCGTCCCGCTCCGCTTGAGTTTGCGAACCTCGACCAGTTGACTCGCATCGGGAAGAGCGGACTCGAATATGTATTGAAGTACGGAGTCCTCAAGCCAGGGGAAACGGGAAGCGGGTTTTCGTCCAAGGCGGCGGATCGGCACATTCTCGTGTTGCGCGAGCGGCCCGTGGCAGGACAAATAGACGAAGAGGAAATTCTGCTGTCTCAAGCGCTTACCTTTGAAGAAGCGCGGTCGGTTTTGAAGGAACGTATTGCCAAAGCAGACGAGGGTCTTCGCGCCGTGGCCGGGGACACGGACGCGGACCGGGTGACGCTGCAGGATGCCGCGGAGGAGCTTGCGCAGCTTTGTTTCGCCGATACGCTGCGGTTCGACGACGAGGAGACGCGCGTGCGCCGCGAGACCGCGCGCATTTCCGTCGAACCGGTAACGAAGGAATTTGTGCCCGGTGAAGAGATTGTGCGGCGAGGGATCAAGTGGACGCCGCAGTCCCGTTTGGATGTCCGCACGTACATGGCCGAGAAGTCGCGGTTCGACAAGCAGACCGCGAATGTCGTCGGGACGATTCTGGGCCACATGATTCTCGTCGGCATCATTCTGGCGGGGCTTGAGCGGGCGCTGCCTATTCTAGCTCCGAAACGGCAGATGCCGTTGCGCGATTTCATGCTGGTGCTGCTGATGTTGTGTTCGACGATTCTTATTGGACGCGTCATTTCGTATTTCGACGACAGCGGTTTTCTGGTGCCGGCCGCGGCGGCGGCCATTTTGCTCGCAATTCTGACAAACGCCAGACTCGCGGGGCTAGTCAGCTTGCTCATCGCGATGCTGGCGTCGATTCAGTTCGACAACAGTTGGCGGGCGATGCTCATCCTGTGCACCATGTCGTTTACCGGAATCTTGAGCATCACGGTGGTGCGACGCAGAAGCGACATGGGCAGCGCGGCGGTGAAGGCGACGCTTGCGGGCGTGCTCGCCATGGTTGGCCTCGCCCTCGCGCAAGACTCGCTTTTCAGCGAGGCCACGTTCCGCGGGCTTGTCGCTATCGCCTTGAACGGTCTGATTTGTCTGTTCATCGTCCCGGGGCTTCTGTCGCCCTTGGAGCGCCTCTTCGGAATCACCACCGACATTCAGTTGTTGGAATACTCCGACCTCAACAACCACATCCTCAGCCGCTTGGCCATGGAAGTGCCGGCCACCTATGCGCACTCGCTTATGCTTGGCCAATTGGCCGAAGCCGCGGCCGATATTGTCGGCGCGAATGGGCTGCTTGCCCGCGTGTGCGCCTATTATCACGATATCGGGAAGCTGCGCCGGCCCGAGTATTTTGTGGAAAACCAGACCGGCGCGAACGTGCACGACGGCCTTTCCCCGCGGCTGAGCGCGCGCGCGATTGCGTCGCATGTTTCGGAAGGCGCCGAAATGGCGCGCAGCCTGCGACTGCCGAAGCCGCTCATCGACGCCATTTACGAACACCACGGGACCTGCCTCATCAGCTTCTTTTATCAGGAAGCCGTGGCGCAGCAGAAGCACGGGGGTGTTATCGAGGCGGACTTCCGGTATCCTGGACCCCGGCCACGCAGCCGCGAGACGGCTATCCTGATGATTTGCGATGCGGTCGAGTCGGCGGTCCGAACCTTGAAGAGTCCAAATGAAGAACGTGTGCGCGAGTTGATCGACCGGATCATTTCCAACCGCGCGTCCGACCGCCAGTTCGACGAATCCGATCTGACTCTGAAAGACTTGGATACGATAGCCGAGGTATTGACGCGACGGATTATGACTTCTCAGCATCGCCGGATAACGTATCCGGACCAAACGCCGAAACCAGAGGCGTCAAACGTGATCGCGCTCTCAGGGGGGCAGGACAAGTAATGTTGACCTTAGCGGTCCGAAACACGACCCCATACCCCAACACGTATGCAAAAGAGGATTTGCGAACGCTTGCCCGGCGAGTGTGCGCGGGAGAGCGCATTACCGAGAACGTCGAGATTAGCCTGTGGCTGTGCAATGACGATCAAATGCGTGAGTTGAACCAGCGGTATCGCAACGAAGACGCGCCTACGGATGTTTTGTCGTTTGCCCAAGAAGCTCCCGCGGTATCCATGGACGAGGACACGCCGCGCCTCCTGGGCGACATTGCGATTTCGCTGGACACGGTATTGGGCCGCTGCACCGATCCCAAAACTATTCGCAGCGAAGTCCGGCTGTTGTTCTGCCACGGATTGCTCCATTTGCTCGGTTATGATCACCCAAACGAGCCTCGGCGCGAAGAGATGGCCGCGAAGCAAGCGGAATATCTTCGTCTTCCCGAGAAAGACGTGTGGATATACGGACACGGCCATGAAGCCGCTCTGCCGCGAAAACGAGGAACGAAGAATCTTGGACGACGCTAAGCGGCCGCCGCGCCGGAATTGGCTCCGGAGCGCCCTGTTTGTGCTCTTTGGCGCGGCTTCACTTGCAGTTGCGGGGCAACGCTATGCCAGCGGAATGTCATTGGCCGATGAATCGGCCGGAGGCGTGACGGCAACCGCTCCCGTACAGTCCTGGGTCGAGATCTTCCCGCCCTCTATCCTGTTGGCGGTTGTCGCGCTGCTATGTTGCTCGGCGTTTTTTTCCGGCTCGGAGACGGCCTTCTTCGCCATCCACAAGCTACGTCTTCGAAGCATGCGGGACGAGGGGAGCGTGGGCGGCGCCTTGGTCGCGAAGACGATGGATCACCCCGGGCGGTTGCTGACGACCATCCTGGTCGGGAACACGATCGTAAACGTGCTGATCAGTATATTTCTGGGCTCCCACGTTCAGGATCTTCTCCACCACTATTTCCCCGCGTTGCCCGAGGCCGGCGCGTATCTCCTGGCCGTGGGCCTCTGTACTTCCATGCTCGTGTTTTTCGGCGAGATATCGCCCAAAGTGTTCGCCGTCCGGGCAAGCGAGCGCATTGCGCGCGTCACCGTATTCCCTTTGTTGGCGGCGGATCGTGTCCTGGCCCCCGTTCGCGACGGACTGCTATGGCTAACGGAAGGACTCTTCCGTCTGACGCGGTTTCGCCAATTGCATGCAGCCCCCTTTATTACCGATGAAGAGTTGCGATCCGCATTGACCGATGGCGAGGCCCAGGGCGTTATTGAAGATGACGAGCGCCAGATGATCGAAGGCATCCTCGAGTTCAGCGACGTGCAATTGCGCGAGATACTGGTGCCGCGCCCCGACGTAATTGCCCTGTCCGAAGACGCCTCCGTCGCCGAGGCGCTCGATGCCGTGCGCACGCACGAATACTCGCGTATGCCGGTCTATCGAGACAGTCTCGACTGCGTCGTGGGAGTGCTACTCGCCAAGGACCTCATCCCGTGCATTGCGCGGGGCGAGCTGCAGCGGACCATCAAGGGCCTCATCAAGCCCGTGCACTTTGTGCCCGCCATGATGACGGTGCAGCAATTCGTAGCCGACGCGCAACGCCACCGGGCCCACTTGGCAGTTGTGGTGGACGAGTACGGCGGCACCGCGGGGATCGTCACGCTCGAAGACGCCGTCGAGCAAGTCGTCGGCGAAATCATGGACGAAGACGAACAGGAAGAGTTGGGATATCTGAAGCTAGGCGAAAGCGAATACCAGATCGAAGGGGGCATGCCGCTCGACGAACTCAACGAACTGCTCGGGGCAAATCTTCAGGACGACGAACACGAGACGCTGGCCGGTTTTCTGATGGCCAAAAGCGAAAAGGTGCTTGAGTCCGGCGACCAAATCGAGTACGAAGGCGTCCGGTTCACGGTCGAAGTCTGCGATGGGAAGCGCGTCTCCTGCGTGCGCGCGGAGATCTTAAGGCCAGGACGCACCGACTCGCAGCCGACGCCCCAATCCGAGGCGGGCGCGTCATGACCTTACTTGCGGCCTTCGCCATTCTGTTCGTTTCGATCTGCTGCACGGCCATGTTCGCGGGCTATGAAACGGGCTTCGTTTCCGTGAACCCGATACGGCTCCGCTTTTTGGCGGAGGAAGAGCACCAGAAGAGGGCGGCGCGTCTGCTGCGCTACCATTCGCGCCCGGATCAGATGTTGACGATGCTGCTGATTGGAACAAACATCGGGACAGTTGCGGCCACATTGGCAATCAGCAGAAGCCCCCTGGGAGAGCTGGGGGCGATGCTCATTGTCACTCCGCTCCTGCTTCTCTTTGGCGAAATCGTGCCGAAGAGCGTGTTTCGCGTGCATCCCAACCGATTGTCCCTCGCGCTGCTTCCGTTCGTTGAATTCTGTTACGTTCTGTTGGCTCCCCTGGCTGCGCCGGTAGCGTGGCTGACGCGCGCCTTGTTCAGCACGGCGGGTGCGCGCGAGCAGCACCTCAGCCCGTTGATGGCAACACGCGAGGACGTTCGCGTGCTTGTGGACGAGAGCGCCGATCACGGCACCATCGAGCCGGAAGAGCGGCGAATGATCCACTCCGTAATCAATCTTCAGGCGACGCAAGCCAAAGAGATCATGGTGCCGCGAATCGACATCCACACCTTGCCGGACACGGCAACGCGCGAAGAATTGGTAACGTTGCTGGTCGAATCGGGCCGCACACGCATTCCCATCTACCGGGAGTCGATCGATTCCGTGATCGGCGTGGTGAGCGCGCATGAAGTGCTCTTGGACACGACTCCGGACAATCCGGACATCACGCGCTTCCTTCACGAGGTGATGCATGTCCCCGACTCGATGAAGGTGGACGATTTGTTGCAGGCGTTGAGGAAGGCCAAGCAGCAACTGGCTATCGTGACGGACGAGTATGGGGGCACGGATGGGTTGGTTACGATCGAAGACATTCTGGAAGAGATCTTCGGCGATATCATGGACGAACACGACCGCGAAGAAAGCCAGATCCATCAAGTAGGCCCGAACGCCTACGTGATAGACGCCCGTACGTACCTCGAAGACGTTTCGGAGGCCGTGGGGACAACCATCGAGGACGACGAGGTAGAGACGGTTGGCGGTTGGGTCATGCACGTGGCGGGGCGAATCCCGTTGCAGGGAGAAGTAATTACGCACGGCAGATATCGCATCACAGTGCTTGACGCCGGGGGCAATTACATCGCCAAGATAAGGCTGGAACTTCTGCCCGAGTCAACCTCGGGAAATGCCGCGAGCACGTAAGCGAACGAGACACTGGCGAGTCAACGCCAACACACCGGGAAACGGGGAATCCGTAATCGTGCGATTGCTATTGGGAATTCGTGTGGGATGGCGCGCTCTTGCGCTTTCCGTTTGGACCCTGGCGCTGTTTTCAATTCGCCTGGGGTTTAAGCTGGCGGGCAGCTACTCGCTTCCATTCGATCAGAAGGCCACGCGCCGCCTGCTGTATCGCTGGGCGGGCGGTGTCGCGCGCATCATCAATATGAAATTGGAGGTGCGCGGAACGCCCCCGGCGCCGCCTTTCTATTTGGTCTCCAATCACCTCAGCTATATCGACGTGCTGGTGCTGGCGCGCACGGCAGGGTGCACGTTTGTTTCGCGCGCCGACGTCGCGCAATGGCCGGTCATCGGATTCATCGCGCGCATGATGGACACCGCCTTCATCGATCGGGCGCGGGTCAGGGACACGAAGCGGGTAAACGACATCATTGCGGCCAAGCTCGACAAGGGATACGGCGTCCACATGTTCGCGGAAAGCCGCATTTCGCAGGATGCGCAAGTGCATCCATTCAAGCCGCCGCTTTTGGAGCCCGCTGTGCAGAAGGGGTGCGCGGTTCACTACGCAGCGATTTCATACAGCACTCCCATGGGGAGTCCGCGCGCGGCGGACGTCATCGTCTGGAAGGACGGCGTTTCCTTCATGGGAAACATGATCAATGTGCTCAGCCTGCCCGGGTTCAGCGCAATCGTCAGCTTTGGCGACGTGCCTATCCAAGGGGACGACCGAAAAGAGTTGGCGGACAAGCTGTATCGCGCGGTGCTCGAACGCTTCACCCCCGTGGGTTGAGAGCAGCCGCCGGCGCAAAGCACACCTCAAGATCCGGCGCTGGAGAACAGCGCGATGCCGGGAGGCGTCAATACCCTCCGGACAACTCGATTCAATGCAGTAAGACAAAAGGCGCTCCCGTCGATAACGGAAGCGCCTTGAGAATTCGTTGCGCGAGCGATTAGTTTGGCTTGGCCGCAGCCCAACTGACCTTCGGCGGCGTGGCGTAATCGGCATACCGGTCATCGATCTTGGCGTCCGCCGCATTGCCGCTATGCACCAGAATGCGATACTTGAAGGTTACCGTTTCACCCTTCTTGAGCGTGTAGTCGCCGTTCAGCCGAGTCTCTTCCTTCTCGGTGAAGTAGGAGAGGCCGAAGCAGTTCGCGCCTAGAAGGCCATACGCGCGCACGTGCCAGCGCGTCGGGTAGCGCAGGTTCGCCGGGTTGTCGAACACCGTGACGCCGCGCACACCTGCCCCTTCGATGGGGCCGGAGTAGTCGCACCAGGCTGCCGGCTTGCCCCAGCATACGCTCTCGCCGGAAAGCCCGCCTGCGAGCGTGATCGTCCCACCGTTTTGTTCGTTAATGATGTCGCGAATTCGGAGCGCCACGATTCCGCCTTCTTTCGTGTCTTTGAACAGAACGTCGCCTTCGGTGGCGGTGAAGGTCACGGCGACATCGAAGATGCGCGATCGTGCCGGAGCCGGGTAGAAGCGATATTCGCGCTCTTCGGCGACGACGGGTTTCTTGCTTTGGTCGACCCACTGGTTTTTGGCGTGAATCCAGCCGTACCCGTCGCCGGAGCCATGGGTGACTTCGACGCTGACCTGGGTGCCGAGGTTCTCCTTGTCGCCTTCCTCCCAGCAATTGACCCCGTTCACATTGCCGTAGGCGCTCCAGAAGGACTTCTGATGCACATGATCTTCGGTCACTTCTTTTTCGCCCATGGGCCAGTCGCGCGTGACGCCCACGCCGCCTTCGGAGAGCAAGGGCCACAGGAACGGCTTCTTGTATTTGTCCGTATGGTAGTAGGACGTGAACAACTCGTCATCGACGAATACGTCCAATTTCTCTCCGGCTTCAATGCGAACACGCGGAGGCACGTTGTCTTTGCGCACCATGACTGTATAGTAATGGGTGGTGTTTGGAAGAGCGCCTTCAGGCACGAACGTAAGTTGGCCGTCGCGCAGCGTTGCAGGAAAATCCTTGCCGGTCTTGTCCTCGCGCACGCGAATAACGGAACCATCCGGCAAGGTCCCATCAAACGGCAGCGATACCGGGACATCCGTGCTGGCTTGAGTCCCTGCCTCAAGCTTGATGGTTCGTCCATCGAGCTTATCTTCCGCCATGCACGGTATCGCCGCTGTTGCGACTATCGTCAGAACCCACATCGATCGAACGTTCATGCCAAATCTCCCTGTGCGAATCGTTTTGTCTATTCCAAGGCTGCCGCTTCTTTGAGAACGCGGTCATACCAATCAATCTCGACGGCCTCGATGCCGCTTAGAATCAAGGGAAACTCCGACGCCTTGAGTTGCTGAAAGAGCGTCGCCCCGCGCCGCAACACTTCATGCCCCAGCGTAAATCCCGCCAACTCTTCTTCATCATACAGATCCGGACGCGATTCCATAAGCGCGCGGGAGTTCTCCATGATTTCCACCGTCGCCGCAAGGAGCTTCACATTGGAAAGGGAGGTGAACAGCTTGAGCACTTCCGTTCGGAATCGGACCACTTCCTGCTCCGGCACGTGGGCGATCATCTTGATGATGACCTCCCGCTTGGCAACGTCGCGCGGGGT
>JBHEKO010000659.1:0-2524 GCA_041859475.1 Candidatus Hydrogenedentales bacterium | reverse complement strand
CGTGCAACCATCCGCCCAGCGATTTCCGAATGTGCCCGCCTGACGCCGCATCGCGAAGCAGCGCGACAAAGCATTCCTGCGCGACCTCCTGTGCGTCTGCCTCGTTGCGCAGAATTCGCCGGCTCGTGCCGAAAACCATTGCCGAATGACGCCGCAGCAGCTCGGCAAAAGCCTCTGCGTCGCGCTGTTCCCTCCAGCGATCTAGAAGCGCCAAGTCCGTTGCGTCCACGCTGCTCTTCCCTATCTCCCATCTCATCCTGCAATACTGACGACACGACTGCGCAGTTGGACGACGCACAATTAGACGTGCTCGGCGCTGTCACTTGGAGCAAACGGGGAGATCGCCAATTGTTGGAGGCTTCCGAGGCGGTCTGCAATCGCGAAGAGGTCTCGCGTTTCCTGGCGGCTTGGAACGTGCACTTGCACGCACCCAAGCTGTTCCCAATCGGCCAGACTCTTCCAACGTTCCCCTTTACCTCTGAAAAGACTGTGGGTCTCTGACCGTTCGCATCTTATCCCGGCGCGATCCCCTTGCCTGTAGCCTTCACCTGCGACATGCTTTGCGCCCGATTCTCCACCGCCGCGCCCTCCGCAAATGTTGCGTCCGCCAACGGCGCGAAGATTTCCAGACTCGATTGAAACACGCCGCCCTCGTAGATGAACCGCACCGAGTCTTCGTTCAAGGCCGAGCGGTACACACACCACTCTTTCACGTCGGCCTCGGCTACATCGCCGGGCGTTGCGCCGCCGCCCAAGAGGAATGCTTCGGGAATCAGGCGCTCCCCCACTTCGCCCGCCAACGCGCCGTCCACATAGAATTGCGTCAGGCCGCGCGCGCAGCCGTGCGATAGCACGACGTGATGCCAGGTATCGTCCACGGCAATCGCGCCCGACGCCGCCTCGCCGCCGGGGCCCGCATAGACGACTTTCCCGTCGCGGAAGGCGACATTCGCGACAGACGTCTGTTCGCCCGGTTCGACGTGCATAACGTGAGTTGTCTTGCCGTCGCGCACCCACGGCTCTGTGCGGAGGATCGCGAGCTTGCCCGACACCGCGGCAAGCGCGCCGTTACCCTTTGGCCGCACCCAGATGCTCACGGCGAACGAGTGCATCGTGTCGACGGGAGTAAACGTCAGCGCCGCGCCGGAGTTGGTTTCTCCCGACACGTGCGCGTGCTTTTGCGTCGTATTCTTCGCGGGTATCGGCTTGCCCGCTTCCAGCGCGTCGAACAGACTCGGGACGATGGCGTAGCACATCTCCTGGTGCCCGGAACCGTTGGGATGGCCGCCATCGGCATAGAGACCTTCGACCCATGCGCCGCGCCCGTCGTCGATCGCGCCCAACAGATTGATGCTTGGCACGTCCCACCGGCTGATTTCGACGTCCATTCGCCGCGTGTATTCGTAGAGTTGCGGGTCGTCCGCGAAACTCGAGCGGGCATAACAGTTGGCGACCGCTACAATCATCCCCGCTTCCCGGCAACGCCGGATGAGATCGAGCACGCCCGTGCGCCATTGTTCGTAGATGCCGTCGCGGTACGCTTTGTCCACTTGTTTCGCAATGCCTTCGTTCGACAACGACAACGCGATTACCACGTACCCCGCATGTTGCGGAAGCAGGTCCGTCTCGAAGCGCGGAGCGATTTTGATCGTGCTATCGCCGCCGCGCGACACGTTCACCACGTCCCATCCTCGCGGTTTCAAGAGCGCGCCGAGCCGGCCCGCGTATCCGCCCTTCTTCTCGTGATCCACCGACCCGTGCGCCACGGACGAGCCAAATACGGCGATTTTTCGCGGTCGCGGCGCCTCCTGCGCGAAGGCGGAGAACAGATTCGCAATAAGGAGAAGTAGCAGAACAAAGTACATGTGCTTTGGGGAACGCATTGGACACATAAAGACCTCTCCCTTCCGGCGAATCACTGCAATCCCAGCAAGAGGAGAACTATCTCTCTTGAGCTGCGGTGTTCACGAAGAATCTCTCGAACCACGCCACCATCGCCTCCTCGGCCACCCGCTTGTGCTCGGGAATTGTGAACCCATGGTCGCCGCCTTGGAACGTGAGCAGGTCAGTCGGGACATGCGCTGTCTTCAGCGCTGCGTGCATCCGGCCTACGCCCGCGCAGAATTCGTCGGCATCACCCACCAACAACAGAATCGGCGGAGCCCCCGCGTGTATGCAATACATCGGCGACATCGCCTTCAGATCGAATGTTCCAAGTTTGCCCACGCGCCGCTTGCCGAACGGTCTTTTCGCGAAATCGACCGGTGGGCAAAACGCGGCCACTGCCGAGATACGATTACCATATCTCTCAATCGGATCTTCCGCGTCGGGATTTCCGGCGTCCGCCGTCAGCGCAGTCATCAACGCCAGATGCGCGCCCGCACTGTAGCTGGTAGTGCCGAGGCGGTTGGGGTCGATGCCGTATTCGCGTGCGTGCATGTGGATGAACCGCGTCGCGCGCCGGATGTCGTCCAGCGCATCGACGACGGAATACCTCGGACAACTCCCGTGGCGCACGGCAAAA
>JBHEKO010000651.1:0-9134 GCA_041859475.1 Candidatus Hydrogenedentales bacterium | reverse complement strand
AATTTTCAGATTTCAGATTTCAGAGCACAACGCGATGGAACTGAGCTATTTGCGTGGCAAGTGCAAATGACTCGATGCCTTTTCAGGGGAGTGTGTCGTGTGGACGGGGAGGACGAGATGGACCGAAAGGACTTGGCGGGGGCGGTGCCTACAACCTGAGCGGCTTTTAAATCAATCTCAAATTTGAAATTTCAGATTTCAGAGCACAACGCGATGGAGCTGAGCTATTTGCGTGACAAGGGCAAATGACTCGATGCCTTTTCAGGGGAGTGTGTCGTGTGGACGAGATGGACGTGATGGACCGAAAGGACTTGGCGGGGGCGGTGCCTGCCACTTAAGCGGCTTTTGAATCAATCTCAAATTTCAAATTTCAGATTTCAGAGCGCAACGCGATGGAGCTGCGCTATTTGCGTGACAAGCGCAAATGACTCGATGCCTTTTCAGGGGAGTCTGTCGTGTGGACGGTGCGGGCGGGTAGTGTGGGTGGGTCGTGTGGGTGGGTGGCTGCTTTCGCTTTATTCGCAGGTCTGCACTGGGTATCATACGGCACGCGGGGTAATTCCGGGGGTAGATTCGACGCGAGGTTCGCGCAACGCGGGTTGTGCGGCCGCCCCGCAACGAACATGTGCGGCGACTGAGCGATGACTGATCGATTCACATTAGATGGCAGCGATGCTTTGGAGCAGCGTATCCGGGCCGATTTGGACCGGGTGCGCGAAGAGGTATTGCGCGTGGTGGGCGACAGGAATATCTCGGCGTTGATCCTGGGCGGCAGCTATGGCCGCGGCGAGGGAGGCGTGTTCGGGACGCCGGAGGACGAGCGCCCGTACCACAATTACAATCTTCACACGGTGATTCCGGCACCGTCGCGGTCGCGGAGGAACTCGGTTCATCGTACGTTGCGGGAAGCGGGGAAGCGGCTTTCGGCGGAACGGGGCATCGACGTTGACTTTGCGCCGCCGATATCCGGGCCGGATATTCCCCACCTGCCGTATGAACTTTCGCACATGGAGTTGAAGGAAGGGCACAAGGTGATCTATGGCCCGCCGGCGATCCTGTCGGAAATGCCCTATTACGACACGACGCTGGTCCCGCTGGCGGAGGGTGCGCGCATCCTGCTGAAGCACGGGGCGCAGCTTTTGAAGTGCCGCCGCATGGTGGCCGATGGCATCCCGGACGTGGAAACGCTGGTGTGCTCGATCCATCGGGCGAACATGGCCATGGGGGATGCGATCCTGTTCGTGCGCCGCGCGTATGCTCCGAGCTTCGTGCAACGCGTGGAGCACTTCGAGGCCTGCGACCTGCAAGGGGTGCCCGATGCGGAGACGCTGCATGGGTTGTATTTCGCCGCGTTGCGGTTCAAGTTGCGGCCGCAGATCGACGTGCCCGCGGGGCATGACGCGGCGTCGTGGCTGCACGACACCATCGTGCTGTTCGAGCAATTGCACCTGTGGTACGAGCGAAAGCGTCTCAACCGGCGCACGATGAGTTGGGAAGAGTACACGAGCATGCCGACGCGCGTGCCCGCGCAATCGCTGAGCGAGCGCGCCGGCAACGTGCGGCATAACATGCGGTTGCACGGGTGGTCCGCGGCGCGGGATCTAGCGCGGGCGTCGCGCGACCCTTACGACGAGCTTATGACGCTTCTGCCGCGCACGCTGTACGGAAGCGAAAGCGAATTGCTGGAGAAGGAATTCTTCCGGCTTTGGAATTCTGTGGCCCCGGAACCCTCCACGAATCATGCTGCCGAGGCCCGAGTGCCGATGGCGGGCGGAGTGGTCGAGCATGGAAACTAGCCACGCTTCGAACGAGAAGCAGCTTGCCGAACATGGCGCGAAGACGATCCGAAGCCTCTTGAGCGATATCGGCAGGCACGGTCCGATTCAGGCGCAGTATGCGCGGCTCTCCTACTTGGTGCGTTCGCATATCCACGACCTGCTTGCGGCATCGGAAACGCGCCGCAGGGAGTTCGGGGCCAAGCGCATCTGCTATCTTTCCATGGAGCATTTGCCGGGCCGCCTGATGGTGCAAACGTTGATGAACACGGGGCTGGTCACGGACGAATGGTTGCGTGACGCGCTGGCGGATTCGAGCGGTTCGTTGCGCGATCTGCTGGAGACGGAGCCGGAGCCGGCGCTTGGAAACGGTGGGCTGGCGCGGCTGGCGTCGTGTATGCTCGAGTCGATGGCGACGCAGAACATCCCCGCGTGCGCGTACGGGCTTCGGTATGAGTTCGGAATCTTCCGGCAGGATATCGAGAACGGTTATCAGAAGGAGTGTCCGGCGCACTGGACGGCAAACAGCCCGTTCCTCGAATTCGAGCGAATCGATCAGAGCGTCCGCATTCCGCTGTATGGGCGCGTGGAAGAGGTTTGCGACGCGTCGGGCGAGTATGCCCCTCAGTGGGTCGATTGCCAGTACGTCATCGGCGTGCCGCACGACATTCCGATTCCAGGATACGACAGCGAGACGGTCAATGTGTTGCGCCTGTTCCGCGCGCAGTCGTCGGATGAGTTCGACTTGCCGGTGAACAACGACGGGGATTACTTCAAGGCGCTCGATCAGAAGATTGCTTCGGAGAACATCACGAAGATCCTGTTTCCGTCGGACTGCCTTGCGACGGGGCGCGAACTCCGGCTCGTGCAGGAGTATTTTTTGGCCGCATGCGCGGTGCGCGACATCGTCCGGGACTATCTGGAAGACCACACCACGTTCGACGCGTTTCCGAGCAAGGTGGCGATGCAATTGAACGACACGCATCCCGCGCTGTCGGTGGCCGAATTGATGCGGACGCTGGTGGACGATCACGGAGTGCCGTGGGCGTCCGCGTGGGACATCACGCGCCAGACGTTCAATTACACCAACCACACCCTGTTGCCGCAAGCGCTCGGGAAGTGGCCCGTGCCCATGTTCGAGAAGCTGCTTCCGAGACATTTGCAGATCGTCTACGAAATCAACCGGCGTTTCCTCGAAAGCGTGCAAGCTTCCAGCCCGGATGACGTCGATCGTATCCGGCGCATGTCGATTATCGAAGAAGGCGAGCACCGATTCGTCCGGCTTGCGCATCTGGCCATGGTGGGAAGCAGGACGGTCAATGGGGTATCGCGCTTGCACGGGGACCTCATCAAGAGCCGGCTGTTCCCCGATTTCGCCGGGTTGTGGCCGCAGCGGTTCACGTCGATTACCAACGGGGTATCGCCGCGCCGCTGGCTGACGCAGTGCAATCCACGGCTTCATGCGTTGATATGCGACGCCATCGGCGACTCCTGGACCGTGGAGCCGGAACGCCTCGCGGACCTCGCGCCCTTTGCCGGGGACACGGGATTCCAACGCCAGTTCGCCGCAGTCAAGAAGGAGCGGTCCGAGCTGGTGAAGGACATGGTCCACGCGTCGAATATGCAGCTTGTGCCCGGGTCCATGTTCGACGTTCAGCTCAAGCGCATTCACGAGTACAAACGTCATTTGCTGCACCTGCTCTACATCATTCACAAATACGTGACGATTGTGGAGGACGGCGTTACCCCGGCGGTTCATCGCACGCACATCTTCGCGGGTAAGGCGGCGCCGGGCTATTGGGCCGCCAAGCAGTTAATCCGCTTCATCACTAGCGTTGCGGGCGTCATCAACAGCGATGTGCGCTGCCGGGACTACCTGCAGGTCGTGTTCGTGCCCGATTACACGGTTGCGTGGGCGGAACGGATCATTCCCGCGGCCGACGTGAGCGAGCAGCTTTCGCTGGCGGGGGCCGAGGCGTGCGGCACGACGTCGATCAAGATGATGATGAACGGAGCGCTCACCATCGGCACGCGCGACGGTGTGATCATCGAGATTGCGGAGGCGGCCGGCGAGGAGAACATCTTCCTTTTCGGGAACACCTACGAGGAAATCGAGGAGCTTCGGCGCTCGGGCAGTCACAATCCGCGGCAGATGTACGAGGAAGATCCGCTCATTCGGCGCGTGTTGGATGCCCTTCGCGACGGACGGTTCAACCCGGTGGAACCCGGCGTATTCGACTGGATATTTCAGTCGCTCGTCATGGGACGCGATCCGTTCTTCAATCTTGCGGATTTCGCGTCGTACCTGGAAGCGCAAGAGCGGGTCAACGAGGCGTATGCCGATTCCGCCGGGTGGTCCGCGAAATGCATCCACAACATCGCGCAATCGGGGCGATTTTCCATCGATCGAAGCATCCGCGAGTATGCGGACAAGGTGTGGAAGGTTCCCTCCAGCACCTACGATTGATGCCGGCGCGAAGCCCAATTACCGCGCGGCACGTTTGGCGCGCGCTTTCCGTTTCGGTTTCTTGGCCTTCACCGCGCCGTCGCCCACGCGCTCCTGCACCATATCCCGCACGGCCAGCACGCGCGATTTGATCAGGGCTTCGGGAATCTCTTTGATGAACCGGCTCGTGTGGGTCATGCGTTCGCGGCCGTTGCGCATTCTCGAGACGGCTTCGAAGATGGTGGCATGCCGCTGCGCGCGGGTCAGCGCCACGTAGAACAAGCGCCGCTCTTCTTCCAGCCCGCCTTCCTTGAGGCTTCGTTCATGGGGCATCAGCCCTTCTTCCGCGCCGACGATGAAGACAAACGGATACTCGAGACCCTTGGCGCTGTGTATCGTCATGAGGGACACGGCGTCGCGGGCCTTATCCTGTCCGCCGCGCTGGTCGCGCGCGCCGTCGAGGGAACTCTCGTCGAGGAAGCCCGCGAGCGTCGGGTTGGTGAAGCGCGCCTCGTAGTCGGCAATGGCATCGGCAACGGCCATCACGTTCGTCCAGCGCATTTCCGCCTGCTCGGGAGTCTTGCACACGCGGCCCAACTCGCCGCGGTAGTCGATGCGGTCGACCAATTCGCGTACGCAGTCGGAGAGGCGTTGCTTGCCGTCGCGCAAGCGGCGCCGGAAGTCCGAGAGCATGTCGAGAAACGAGCGAATGCCGTTGGCGGCCTGTTGCGGGGCTTTGCCGCGAATCAGCACCGCCGCGAGGGCCTTGCCTAGGGTAAGCGATTCGACGCGGCACAACTCGTGGACTTCGTGCAGGGTCGCGTCGCCGATTCCGCGGCGCGGTACGTTGACCACGCGAAGAAACGCGGCTTCATCGCGCGGGTTGGAAAGGACACGAAGGTAGGCGACGATGTCCTTGACCTCGGCGCGTTCGAAGAATGCCTGTCCGCCAAACACGACATAGGGAATCCCCGCTTGCCGGAACGCGATTTCGAAGGGCCGCGACTGGATGTTCGAGCGATAGAGGATAGCGAAGTCTTTGAATGCGGCGCCGGTGCGTTGCTGGATGCGTTGATACCACGCGACGGCTTCCTTCGCCTCGTGTTCATCGTCGCCGGTGATTAACCAATCGATTTCGCGTCCCGCGTCCTGCGTTGTCCACAGCTTCTTCTCGCGCCGATACTCGTTGTTCGCGATGACGTTGTTCGCGGCGTCGAGGATAACTTTCGTCGAGCGGTAGTTCTGTTCGAGGCGGATGACTTTGGCATCCGCGAAGTGACGCTCGAATTCGACGATGTTCTCGATGCCCGCGCCGCGCCAACTGTAGATGGCCTGGTCGTCGTCGCCGACCACGCAGAGATTGCGGTGGGCCGCGACGAGATTGCGCAGCAAGGCGAATTGCACCGGGTTCGTATCTTGAAACTCATCCACCATCACGTAGCGAAAGCGTTGTTGATAGCGCTTCAAGATGCCGGGATGCTCGCGCCACAGGCGCAGCGTCAGCGCGAGGAGATCGTCGAAGTCGAGCGTGTTGGCGGCGCGCAACGCGGACTGGTAGCGCTCAATAACCTCCGGCGTCCAGCGCGCGTACTTGTCGTCGGGACTGGGATTCGGATCGGGCACATCTTCCCCGTTCGCGCCCGCGCCGTTCTTGAACATGCTGATGCGGCTGAGAAGTTCGTCGGAACTCATACCGACTTTGGTGGAATCGGCCAGGTCTTCAAGGACGCGCCGCAGCAAGGTGCGCGCATCGCTCTCCGAAGCGATCGAGAAGTTGCGGCGGTATCCGAGCGATTCGATCTCCGCGCGGAGCACGTGGACGCAGAAGGCGTGAAACGTCGACAGGAGGATGCCCTTGGCGCGTTTCGCGCCGACGAGTTCCGCGACGCGCTCGCGCATTTCGCCCGCGGCCTTGTTGGTGAACGTGACCGCAAGGATCTCTTCGGGTTCCGCAAGGCCACGCTTGACGAGGTAGGCAATACGCCGCGTCACAGCGCGCGTCTTGCCCGTTCCGGCGCCCGCGAGCACAAGCACGGGACCGTCCGTTGCACATACCACTTCCCGTTGCTCGGGGTTCAATCCATCCAATAACGACGACACGCGAACTACCTGGAACCTTTCCGAAAGCGGAGGGCGGACATTCCTGTCCGCCTCTTTACTATTCTTAGAATCACTTCAGAGACTTTGGTTCATTCAAGAGGCGGACTGGAAAGTCCGCCCTCCGGAAGATGACGCACTCCGAATGCGGCGGATTGTAGCAGCGAGATCGGGCTGCGTCTATTTGACAGACGCAGGGTGCGCATGATTGAAATTGCGCGCTACGCGCCCTGGATCATTTTGTCGTGGCCAGCCCATTCCTTGTTGCGCAGGACATACTTCTGAATCTTGCCGGTGCTTGTCTTTGGAAGCGCGATGAACGCGATGGAAGTGGGGCATTTGAATTGGGCGATCTTCTCGCGGCAGAAGTCGATCAATGCTTGTTCGGTGGTTTGCGCGCCCTCCTTGAGGGTAACGAAGGCCTTCGGGGTTTCGCCCCAGTGCTCGTGAGGGATGCCAATCACCGCGACTTCAAGCACGGCGGGATGCTTGTAGAGAGTCTGTTCGACTTCGATGGAGGAGATGTTCTCTCCGCCGCTGATGATGATGTCCTTGCTGCGGTCGCGGAGTTCGATGTATCCGTCGGGATGCAGGACGGCGAGGTCGCCGCTGTGGAACCAGCCGCCTCGGAATGCCTCGGCAGTTGCTTCGGGTTCGTTGTAGTAGCCTTTCATCACGATGTTGCCGCGCATGACCACCTCGCCCATGGTCTTCCCATCGGCGGGGACGTCGTGCATGGATTCGTCCACGACGCGCAAGCCGTCGGCCATCACGAATCGCACGCCTTGCCGAGCCATGAGCTTGGCCCGTTCGTCGTGAAACAGGCTGCGCCAATGCAATTGAGGAGCGCAGATCGTGTAGGGGCCATAGGTCTCCGTCAGCCCGTAGATGTGGATCATGCGCGCGCCGATCTCTTCCATGTGCTCGACCAGCGTCGGCGAAGGAGGCGCGCCGCCGGTCGTGACGGTCACCGTCCTGGTCAATCGTTGCGGGCGGCTGGCATGGTTCAACAGACCGATCAGAACGACTGGCGCTCCCGCGAAATGGGTGACCGCTTCGCTTGCGATCAAACGCCACGCGTTTTCGGGGTCCGCTTTGCGCATGCATATGTGCGCGGCCCCGTGCGCCGTGACGCCCCACGTTGCGCACCAGCCGTTGCAGTGGAACATCGGCACGACCCACAAGAACGTGCTTTCGGAGGTAAGCCCAACTTCGAGCGACGTGCCCAGCGCGTTGAGGTACGCGCCGCGATGGGTGAACATCACGCCTTTGGGCTTGCCCGTCGTGCCGCTCGTGTAGTTGATGGAGATCGTTTCCATCTCGTCTTCGAGGACCCATGGCAACGGTGCGGGAGATCCTTGTGCGAGAAACTGTTCGTACTGCGTATCGCTCACGCTTGAACAATGGGGCAAATCGACAATATCGACGATGCGTTCCACCGTCTTCAGGTTTGCGCGGATGGCTTGCACCACCTCGCCGAATTCCGTATCGACAAACAGGAATCGCGCGCCCGAGTGGTTGAGGATGTATTCGATCTCGGAGGGCGCCAGCCGGGTATTGATGCACACAAGCACGCCGCCTGCGAGCGGTACAGCGAAATGCGCTTCCAACATCGGCGGGGTGTTGGGACACAGAAACGCCACGCGGTCGCCCTTCTGCAATCCTGCGTTGCGCAACGCGGACGCCAGCCGGTGGATGCGATGCGCGAACTCGCGATACGAGTAACGCGTGTCGCCGTACACGACGGCGGTTTTGTGGCGATAGACATGGGCGCTGCGCTCGAGAAAGGTAAGCGGCGTAAGGTGGCTCCGGCAGACGTCGGTGTGCGAGGTCATTCCACTCCCTCCAAAGACAATGTGGCCCACGGGGGGGCTGCTCCATACCATTGCGGTATCACCAGGAGGAAGTACACTAACTGGAACGTAAGGGAATCGCAATTGTGAGAGCAATTGGGCCGATGGATGATTGAGCCAGAAAAGTCCGACACGACGATATGTCGTGGATTTGGGGTTGCTTGCAGGAACCGAAAAGAAGTGGCTGGTTGGAAAACCCGCCCTCCGAAACTGGCTCGCGTTGTTTGTATGCGAGGGGGCAGACTTATACAATCTCCGCTTATGATTCAACAACTACGAAGAGATGTCGAAGAACTTGCGGTGCCTGGGGGGCGATTGCCTGGAACACCGGCGCACTTGGCCGCGAGAAAGTACATTATCGCACGCGCGGAGCAGGAGGGCCTGGAGGGCTATGCGGACGGCTCCTTCGAGTTGCCGTACGCCGAGGGCGATATCCGGCTGACGAACGTGATTGGCCGGTTGCCGGGCCTGCGTCCGGAGTTGCCGCCGGTGTTGATAGCGGCGCACTACGACACGTGCGGGCCGACGCCGGGGGCGGACGACAATGCAAGCGCGATCGCGATCGCGTTGAGCGCCGTCGAACCGTTGCGGAAGGCGCGGCTGGACCGCTCGGTGCTGTTCGCGTTCTTCGATGCCGAAGAGCCGCCGCACTTTCTTCGGCCCACGATGGGGTCGACGTATTTCTACGAGCACCAGCGCCGCGAAGACATTCATTGCGCGGTGGTGCTGGACCTTGTGGGTCACGACTTGCCCGCGCCGACGCTGGAAAACGCGTTGGTTATCCTCGGCATGGAGAGCGACCCGGGGTTGGAAGGCGTTGTGCGGGCGTGCGATCCGTCGCCGGGGCTGGCGACGCTGGTGACGCTCAACCGGTATATCGGGGACATGAGCGACCACCACGTCTTTCGCATCAACAAACGGCCTTATCTGTTTCTGACCTGCGGGCAGTGGGAGCATTTCCAT
>JBHEKO010000525.1:0-2503 GCA_041859475.1 Candidatus Hydrogenedentales bacterium | reverse complement strand
AGTCCCATAAGCGTGTTGCCCTTGCCCAGGGCCACGACCGTGTGTCCAGCATCTTCCAGTTCTTCGGCCCGCTCGTGCATGCCGGGACCTTCGGCCTCCATTTCATGCACCAGCCGATGGCTGCCAATCCAGTATTGACTGCCATCGATCGTTGCTGTTGCGCCCTTGCCCGTGATGGCCTGGAAATCTTGGGCAGGTTGCACTGTGAGGCCGTCTTGCTCCGCCCTACGCAGAATCGCCCGGGCCAGCGGATGTTCACTGGAAGACTCCAAGGCGGCGGCAAGCCGCAGGAGCTCCTCTTCGGAGGTGCCATCTAGACCTTCCACGCGCTGCACTTCGGGGTGCCCCAGCGTGAGCGTGCCGGTCTTGTCCAAGGCGATTGCCCGGACACGTGCGGGCATCTCCAAGTAAACCCCTCCTTTTACCAGGACCCCCGCGCGTGCGGCCGCGCTGAGCCCGGCAACGATACTGACCGGGGTAGAGATGACCAACGCGCATGGACCGGCGATGACGAGAATGACCAGCGCTTCGTAAAACCAGGTGTACCACGAACCGCCCAGAAGCAGCGGCGGAAGTACGGCGATCCCGGCGGCCAGTAGCATCATCCCCGGCGTGTAGTACCGGGCGAACTTCTCCACCCACTGCTCGGACTCCGCCCGCCTCGACTGCGCATCCTCCACCATGCGGATAATGCGCGCCAGGGTCGTGTCCGACGCTTCCTTCGTCGCCTCGAACTCGAATGCGCCTTCGTCGTTGATGGTGCCCGCGTACACCGGGTCGCCGGGCTCCTTCGTTACCGGTTTCGACTCGCCGGTGATCGGAGCCTGGTTAATCTTCGTCCGCCCTTTTGTGACGGTACCGTCCAGCGGAATACGCTCTCCGGGACGGACCAGTACAGTCGCCCCCAGTGAAACATCGGCAATCGGCGCTTCAACGACTTCTCCGCTTTGCGGGTCGTAATAACGCGCTGTATCGGGTGAAAGATCCAGGAGGCCACTGATCGCGCGTCTCGCCCGTCCCACGCTCCATGACTCCAACAGCAGCGCAACAGAGAATAAGAAGGTAACCGTAGCCGCCTCAAACCATTCCGAGATGAGCGCCGCGCCCACCACGGCTACCGTCATCAGGAGGTTCATGTCCGGACGAAGCCGCCGCGCCGCGTACCAGGCTTTCGGAAAGATTAACCATCCGCCACTGACGATGCCGGCGACATACAGGATAATGACGGACAGAGGAAACTGGTGTCTTTCCGCCTCAGCGCCTGCGAGTGCATCCACGATTCCGTGTTGTGTCGAATGCCATGCGAATCCCAGAGATATGCAAACGCCGCTCAGCACCGTCAAAATCGTTCGACCGCGCCGTGCCCAGAAGCTGTCTCCATTCTTGGCCTGGACCACGTGTTTGTCCCACGGAATCGCCTCCATCCCGGTCTTCCGCACGAGATCCAGGACCTTGTCCTGCGTCGCGCCGCCGTCCTCGGACGCTACGATGAGTTTGCCGTTCATCACGTCGAACCGAAGGTTCTCTTCCCCGAAGCTGGGGCCGAGTTCACGCTTCAGTATCGCAACCTCCTCGGCGCAGTCCATTCCGCGGATCTTGAACGCAAAGTCTTTCATGGTACACCTCGGTGATCGAACACGGTTGTCAGGTACACAAGTCCCGCTTCAGTCCAGCACGTGGCGCAACGGGTTGTATCGGCCACGCCTAGGGCGACGATATCCAGGCGCGAGCCGTTTGTTCGTCCGCACGATCGAAGTATTGAACTTTCGCTCGGGTAAACGGTTTATAGAAGAACGTGATCGCTTGTTCCCATTTCGACTCGCCTACAATAGCGATACGATCGACGTCGTTGAAATGTTTGGCGTCAAATTTGATGTCATCCCATAAGGCACCAGCGGTCCAGCCCTCGAAATCATCGAGAAGGATCAACAAACGCACTCTGTCTTGGGTTGCAAGAACACGCTCGAACTCGGATTCGAAATTCTCGTAATCTTCTCGCGTAAGCTTTCCCGAGATGGAAATCGCCATGACGACGGAAGACGGAGCTTCGTAAACCACCGGATCTCTGTATCGCATTATCATGTTCAATCCTTTGTCCTATCCACGCGACGCTGGTAATCCTGGCGCCGATACTGCCTACTTTGCGGCATATCAAGCACTTAGCTTCGCCACCAATCGATAATTTGCCAAACGTCCCATGCCACGACCGCCAAGAGAAGAGGTATCAGCGCAATCGGAATGTGGGCGTGGCCGGCTGTCCGGATGCCCTGCCACACCATGAGCCCAAGAAAACTCGATGCCACAAACGTGAGTGCTGTGAGGCGAGCAGGGAACTTTCGCTTTTGGCGATGCGCCTTGGCGGTCCTTTTCTTGCTCATGATTCTTCGTCCTGCCGTTTCAACCTGATTCCTCGATTGTTTCCCCAGTGCTGATGCGAATTGCGGACTGCACATCGTAAACCGCGATCTTCCCATCGCCTCCTCTACCCGTGCAGGCGCGCTCG
>JBHEKO010000420.1:0-9458 GCA_041859475.1 Candidatus Hydrogenedentales bacterium | reverse complement strand
CATCCCTCCCAAGGCGCTCGCGCTGATTGGGAATTTTGATGACCCGCTCATGCCCCGGCAAGCACCTCAAGGGATATACGAGAAGCTTCGACCTCTATATGCCGCGCATCCTGAAAGGCTGACGATCAAGCTATTTGAGACTCCCAAGCCCACGCACGATTTGGAGCCCGCCGCATTCGAATTGGGCTGTGAGTGGCTGACGAAGTTCCTTGTGTCTCCGCAGTGACGCTGCAACAGCCCAATTCCTGGCGGCGCTTGCGGCTCCTACGTTGATGTCACCATTTTGGTTTAGCTTTCGTCCTTTATGTAGGAATGAACGGAAGGCTCCCTCCCTGACATCCATAGAGTCGAGAGTAACTTCAATTGGAGGACGCCGTGGCAAGACTCGCCAGATCTCACGCGAATCGATACGGAGGTGGGGGAATACGCAAATGGATGATTTGTGCCGAAACAACGAAAAGTGTCTTGAAGTGCCTACACAGCACCGATTTCCAATTCACATGATCGATTGGCATATGGCTTGCTCATTACTATGTCAGTAACTCCTTGCTTCTGCAAGGGTGCAGAACAATCACCGGGAATTGGAACCTCGTCGATCGGGGAAAGGCCTACGGAATTCACAAGTCGAGTGACTTTGACCGAAGGGAGTGGAAGTGCCGTGATGCAGTTGCGCGGTGAATCGAACGCTACTAACGGAATCGCAAGAACGGGGGAGCATCCACGACGACGGACGTTCTTCGAGAGGATTGTCGCATGGTTCAACGCCCCTCCCGCAAAGGACCGGCATATCCTGGACGGCTACGAAAGGGCATTCGCATGCGCGGCGATGGTGCTGTGCTCAATAGCAATTTACACGGCAGTGGTCACGGGCGCAGGTCCGGCGGGGGGAAGGCGGCTTATCGTTTTTCCGATAGACAGGCACTATGGCCAGCTTTACACGAGGCAGGCCAGCGCGGGGACGTCCTATGAAGGGATGGATGCCGACCAAGGATGGCGGTACTTTGCTGATGCGAAGGGGAAAGTTGAGATCCCCGCTAACGCGGAGTTGATGCTCCGATTGCGCGAAAGCGACTTGTCGTTTCTCAAGATATTTAGGGATGACACGTTCACCAAATTGGAATGCATCGGCTTGGGGCTGCGCGACGAGGATGCCGAGTACCTGACGTATGCAACGCAACTGCGCGTTTTGAATTTGGCCAAGAATCCCGAACTCACGGACCGATGCCTCGCCTTCTTGGTGAGGACCGTGAAACTTGAATGGCTCAGCTTGGACGGAACTGGCGTGACAGGTTCCTCTGTCGCGGCGAACGCATTCGTCAGCATGGAGAATCTCCAATACTTCAGTGCGAACAATTCTTTTTTTGAGGACGCTGGGGTTGCGCACCTCTTGGAGTGTAGAAACCTCAAGATATTGCAGCTTGCAGGGACCATGGTTACCGACGAAATTGCCTGTCATCTTCCCTTCTTACGTCAAATAGAGACTTTGAATTTCGCGGATACGCGAGTGAAACAAGGTCTGCTGATGCGTTTGGGTGCTTTGCCGCAGCTTCGCCACCTGAACCTGAGCGGAACATTACTGATCGACGGCGATGTCCGCTATTTGACGGTGCTGCCTCAAGTTCAATTCCTAAATCTCGATCGGACCCCGATAACGAACGCCGCACTGCCCCTCCTCCAATCCTGCATGGGATTGCGGAGCGTTTCCGTGAACGACACGGCGATTACGGCTTTCGCTCTGTCGGAACGCATGCCAAGCGACGTTCCCCGTATCCTGCGCTCGCGAGATGGAAAGGCTCCGCGGTCAAGTGTAGAGGGCGAAGAAGAGCAAACCCGCAAGACCGCTTCGTTAGAATCCTGACTGAGGCAGAACTCGAATGGGCGCCGGCAGCTTGCGATCCAGGGCGTTTCGCCAGAGAGCGAAGAGGCGCTTTCGGCGAAAGCGCCCTACCTCCGACGTATTGCTTCCGGCGTGCCCCTGCGCCGCACGGTGACATTTCCGCCCGATACCGCTAGGATATGCCCTCTTCTCGAACTACTGAATAGACACAGAGAACCGGGCAGCGCAGAAGGTTGGTGTTGGGGGTGTGGTGAGAATTCTCGTGTGCGTCCTTTTGCTTCTTTGGCCGTTCCATGCCTCCCGCGCTGATCTGATTAAGCAGAATCCCGTGCCTGAGCCGTCGGGCCTCCTTGTGCTTTCACAACCATGCCCAGAGACGGAGGAGAATTCCGGTAAGGCCATTCCCGCAAATCCGTTTCCATGCTTCCCCAAGCGGGAGTCGCCAACCGCGGTTCGCGCGCTCTATCTTACCGGTTGGACCGTGGGGACGGCGTCGCAACTCAAACATTACGCGGAACTCGCCAGCGAGACGGTGCTGACTGCGTATGTGGTAGACATCAAGGACATGGACGGCCACGTTGGCTATGCGTCGGCCGTACCCAAGGTCGTGGAGTACGGGGCCTTCGAGAAACGCTACGATCCGCTGACGGTACTGGCCGCATTTCACGAGCGCAATCTTCGCGTGATTGGCCGCATCGCTTGCTTCAAAGACCCGATCGCTTCGAAGAAGGATCCGAAACTGGGGATTCTCACGAAGAAAGGCAAACTGTGGACCGACAATTCGAAGGCGAGTTGGCTTAACCCCTACAACGAGAAGTCGTGGGAGTATCTGGTCGATATCGCAAAGGAGGCGCTGGAATTGGGTTTCGACGAAATTCAGTTCGATTACGTTCGCTTCCCAAGCGATGGCGCGGTGCGCGCGATCGACTACGGCAAAGAACCGCGTCCCAAACACGAAGCTATCAACGGTTTTCTTTCCTACGCGCGCGAACAGATGCCCGACGCGATCATCTCCGCGGACGTGTTCGGCATCATGTGCGTCAGCACGGGCGACACCGAAGACCTCGGCCAATACTTGGAGTTGATTGCCCAGAACGTAGACTACCTGTCGCCGATGGTATACCCGTCGCACTACGCCAAGGGACAAGTCATCGGAAACAAGAAGTACGCGACGCCGGACAAGAACCCCTATGCCGTTGTCAAAGGCACGCTGCTGACCGCCCAGGAACGCATGAAGGCGATACGCTGGTGCGAGACTTCACGCATTCGGCCTTTCCTTCAGGATTTCACTGCGTCTTGGCTGGGCGCTGGTCACTACAAGAGCTATGGGGCCGCCGATATCCGCGCACAAATCAAAGCTGCCAACGACGCCGGGTATACGGAGTGGATATTTTGGAACGCGCGCAATCGCTATACCGAGGCTGCATACAAGCCCGAGAAGCCGGCGAAGCGGAAGAAGTCCGCGGAAACGCCCACGCGGGAAACGGAGTGAAGCCGGGCAGGCGCAGCAAATTGCCCAAGCGCGCATTTCGAGGAGAGCGCGACTCCTCGTGTCGTGTAGAATCTTTCATCGCCAAGGTCCAGCCGGTATCGTACCGGCCAGTTGTTGGAGTGCGGCGAGGTGGCGGGATTGGTCATAGCCGGCGCAGCCGGCGATGTGGAGATAGGCAAGCTCACTATGCATGCGAATGTTCCCGTGGAAAAGAAGAGAGTTCTTCCTCGCCTTGAGCTACTGCGCCTGATGTTGGAATCCCGCGAGGGAGATCGCCGGGAAGGGCTGCTCTTGCGCCAAGGAAAAGGCTGGTTCCAAGTCTCGGCGTGGGGCCATGAAGCGTTGGGAGCACTTGCCTACACGCTGAACGACGGCGACTATCTCTACTTGTATTACCGAGATCGTCCATTGGCCCTCGCGCGAGGAATCTCGAACCACGAAATGGCCTTGGCCTATTTCGCAAGCGCCAAGTCGAGTTCCGGCGGGCGTATGATGCCGTGCCACTTCAGCTCGCGGTCGCACAATGTATTCAGCGTGGCCACGCCCACCGGGTCGCAATGCCTTCCTGCAGTGGGAACTGCGTGGGCATTGCGGATGAGCGGCTCTCGAAACGTCGCACTTTGCACCATCGGCGACGCCTCGACGCGGCAAGGCGAATTCTTCGAGGCGTTGGCCATGGCGTTGCAGGAGAAATTGCCCGTCGTCTTCGTCGTCGAGGACAACGGGTATGGCATCAGCACGCCCACGGAGGGTATGGGACCGTATGCCATCGGCGCATTGAGCGACGGCCATTGCCGCAAAGTGGATGGACGGAATCCTGATGCCGTGTTCGAGGCAGGACTTGAGGCCGTCGAGCGCGCGCGGAAGGGCGAGGGGCCAACGGTATTGTGGTGCGAGGTCGACCGGCTTTGCTCACACACGTCCTCCGACGATCATCGGCTATACCGCACGCGCGAGGTGCTGGCGTCCAACGCACGCCGCGATCCCATTGAGATCTTCGCCCAACTGCTTCAAGACGAGGGCGCCCTGACTCGGGATGCGTGGGAACGTATGAAGGTCGATGTTGCGGACGCGGTTGACCGCGACTATCAGTCCGCCGAAGAGGCTGCCGCACCCGAGCCGGAAGAAATCCTTGAGCACCTATTCGAAGAAGCGGTCAACGAAACTCCGGTTATCCCACCCTTTCCGGAAACCTCGTCGACCTTGGTAACCGCCATTCACGATACCCTTCGCGCCGCCCTGCAATCCGACGACCGCGTTGTGCTGTTTGGAGAGGACATTGAAGACCCGAAAGGCGGAGTCTTTGGACTCACCAAGGGGCTTTCGAGCGAATTCCCCGGGCGCGTGGCGAATTCGCCTTTGGCGGAAGCGACCATCGTAGGTGTGGGCGTGGGCATGGCCGCGGCCGGATTCCGACCCGTGTTCGAACTCCAGTTCATCGATTTCGTGGGGCCCGCGCTATCGCAACTCATGACCCACGTCTCTTCGCTTCGCTGGCGTTCGCTAGACGAGTGGACCTGCCCCTTGGTGCTGCTCGCCCCCTACGGAGCGTATTTGCCTGCAGGCGCGTTGTGGCATAGCCAAAGCAATGAGGGGCTGCTCGCGCACATCCCCGGCATGCGCATTGCCGTTCCCAGCACTCCCGCCGACGCGGCTGCGCTGTTGTGGACTGCCATCCACGGGGACGACCCGACTCTGGTGCTTCTGCCCAAACACCTGTTCCGGGCGCGGGCAACGCTCCCGCAGCCGCTCGATCCCGTGCCCTTTGGGAAGGCCGCAATTCGTCGCGAAGGCAATGACGTATCGGTTGTTGCCTGGGGCAATTGTGTAGAGCTTGCGATGGAGGCGGCGGAACGCGCGACCTCGCAAGGAATCTCCGCGGAAGTGATCGACCTGCGCACCTTGGTTCCGTGCGATTGGGCAGCCATCGAATCGAGTTTGGCGAAAACGGGCCGCCTCGTTGTCGTCCATGAGGACACCCGCACGACGGGATTCGGCCAGGCCATCATCGCGGAAATGACCAGCGCAACGGACCGCTGGGAACTGTTCCTGGCTCCACCACAGTTGGTCGCCAGAGCAGACGTGCCCATACCTTTCCACCCGATTCTCGAACAAGCCGTATTGCCGAATGTGGAGCAGGTGCTCGATGCCATTCGCGCGACCATGGCATGAGGTGAACCGTGTCTATTTATGAATTGAGAATTCCCCAATTGGGCGAAGGGTTGCGCGAGGCTCGAATCGTGCGGTTATTCAAGAACCCCGGCGAACCCGTGCACCGCGACGAACCGGTGTACGAAATGGAAACCGACAAAGCGGTGTCGGAGATTGAAAGCCCCGTGAGCGGCACCCTCGAAGCGTGGTGCGTACGCGCCGACGATATCGTGGGGGTCGGCGACGTGGTTGCGCGCGTGAAGGTGAGCGAGAACAAGCACGCCGCCCAGGTGCAGCCATCCGCGACGCGTGAGACCACGGCTTCGGTCGAGTCTCCCTCAAAACCAGCTTCCAAACCGGTGGCCCAGCGAAACGCGATTCCGCCGCGCACCCGCGCTTATGCGCGGGAGAAGGGACTGGAAGAGACGGAACTCGCGGGTATTGCCCACGCCGGAAGCAGGCTGATGCCCTCCGACATCGATCGCTATATCGAGGAACGAGCGCCCGGCAACGCGCCATCGCATGCGGCTCCCGAATATGAAGACGTCCCTATGTCTACGCGCCAGCGCACCTTGTTCTATCGTTTGTCGCGCGCGCAGCAACAAGTAGTCCCGGGTACCATTGAAGTCATTATTCCGTGGCAACCTGTCGAGGAGACATATCGGCGACTGAAGTTGAATCCGGAATTGCACGAAGAGGAGCGTCCGACCCGATTCATGCTGGTGGCTTGGTGCGTCGCGCAAACGGTCGCCAAACATCCCAAATTCCGTTCCGTGGTCGTTGATGTGAATAACCTGAGGAGATATCGCCATGCCAACCTTGGCATCGCGGTGGCGCTGCCCGACGACGAACTTGCCACGGCCGTTGTGGAGCGGGCTGACGCTTTGCACTTCCCGGCGTTTGTGCGAGAAGGACGCAAACAAGTCGCGCGCGCCCGCGCAGGAAGAGACCAAGCAGTGGATACCGTCGTGCATATCGCACTGTCCAGCATGGAAGCCTACGGCGTCTACACGGCGGCCCCGGTTGTCGTACCGCCTTCCGTGGCCACGCTCTTTCTTGGCACGCCCCACATGATGATGGTGGAACCCGGACCGCCCGAGCCTAGTTTCGCGCGCGTGGCGCACATGGCCCTAACCTTCGATCACCGGATTATCAACGGTGTGGCGGCAGCCCGGTTTCTCAACGAAATCCGCGACCGGGTCGCCTCGCTTCCCGGCTCAGCGCTCGAGTAGCGTCACGAGGCAGGGGCCTGCTTGATGTTCGGCAGCCGGAGTTGGAATACCAACGCGGCGACGAGTCCTCCCGCGGCGCTCACCCACATAGTTGGATTGTAGCCGAAGTTCATGACCAGGAAGACGCCTGCCACGCTGATCAGTATCGACGGCGGCGCGGACAACAGGGAGATTGTGGAAAAGTACGCCGCACGCTCTCCCGGTTTGGCCATCTTGAGCAAGTGCGTGGGCCAACCGTTGTTGATCAGGCTGCCTCCGAGCGACAGCACAGGGATGCAAACCAAGAACGGCGCGAGGCTATAGCACTGGGTCAAGAACATGGCGCTGAAAGACACCAGCAACGAGGACAGCACCAAGGCCGGTTTCGAGCCGAAGCGGTCTATGAAGCGTCCCGAGATGTAGTTGGTGACCATATCCGAAACGCTGAAGAGGATGACGGGGAGCCACATGAGCGAGTCCGTCAATTCGCAGCGATGGATCAGCAGGGCGGTAACGTAAGACCCTGTGAAGAAGCCGAAGGAACGAAACGTGCGCCCGCACACAATCCATCGGACGCGAGGGTCTTGCTTCCAAATCTCGCGGGTCCGCCGCCAATCTTCGGCCAAGCCCGGTTTCTGCGTGTCGTGGCTCGCGGGTCCGGACACTTCGCGCAACCGCGAGACGCCGTACAGCGACCCAAAAAGCAGTGCGACACCGAACCAACCCAGCATGGTGTAGTTGTTGGGATAGTCAACGTACCTGTTCACCCCCCACACCAAGACCGCCGCGGCCAAACCAGACGCAGCCCCGAGCAGGCTTCGCGTTCCCATGAGGCGCCCCCACCACCGCTCCCGCGTCCCGTTCGTAATGAGGACATGAAACGTCGGTGTGGCAATTCCGCCAATCATGCTGCTCGCCATCCACACGGCCACCAGGATCCAAAGCAGCGGCGCGGGTTTGCCGTGGAAGAACATCACGCCCAGCGGCACCATGACGAAGACCAGTCGCTGGAACAGACCGACCGTGACGCAGAATGGCAACATCCGACGGTCACGCGCCATGAGAGTCGTACCGATGGGGCCGGTCAGTGCGACAATCAAGCTTGAAATGGTGAACAAGCCCAGATACGCGCTGTTGATGCCCGTTTGCTTGAACAGAAATGGAATGAGCGTCATAGGCCCAATCATATTGGTGGCCATGATGTAGAGCGCAGCCTCAATGGAACTCACCCAGAAGTTCCACCGGTGCACGGTGTAGGGAACGGTATCCATCGTAGAGGGACTTGGTGCAGGTTCTGTGTCGTGCATAGTAGGCTAAGTATTGTTGAGGGGCGCGGCGGGTTAGCCCGCGCGCGCCCCATGGAAATGTTCGATTCGGTTTATCTACGTCGGCGTAACACGGCCGCGGCGCGCATCCCACCGCACCATCTTGC
This sequence comes from Candidatus Hydrogenedentales bacterium, assembly GCA_041859475.1. GTDB lineage: Bacteria > Hydrogenedentota > Hydrogenedentia > Hydrogenedentales > SLHB01 > JAIBAQ01. Next base: position 1,335 of record JBHEKO010000420.1, on the reverse strand, counting down.
GCTTGAACCACGAGAGATTCGCCATGCGCACGGCCGCCACGCCATACATGCCGAGTTCCGGCGGGCAGTTTAGTTCGGCGCCCGTCCGAATCGCCGCGTGATGATTCTTGTGGTGGGGCACAATGTCTTCGCCGCCCGTCTTCTTGTGGGATTCCAGCACTTTCCCCGTCTTCTCCTCGATGATGTCCCAGCCGGAGCCGGTGAACACCAGCGTAGCCGCATGACCGCGAATACAGTGCGGATTCGCGTATTGGTTTGCCATCGTTCCAAGCACGTGAACCGTCATGCCGGGCGTGATGCCCTTCACGGCGGGGTATTCGAGCATCATCTCGAAGCTATCCGGCAGATCGCGGCCATCCGGCCACAGATAGATGCCGCCCATGCCCACGGCCCGTTCGGGAAACGTGAGATCGCATGCCTTGATAATGCGCGTAATGCGGTGCACGAAAAGGTCGGTGGCGATTCCGCCTGAGTATTCGCTGTAACAACGCCAATCGTGATACCTCCGTGCATCCCATGGGCGCTTCTTGGCCGGCTTCAGCCACGCATCCCAATCAAGATCGACAGGCTTCGGGTCTTTGGATGTGGCGCCCGTCCGCCACGGGCCTGCCTCGGTTGGGTAATTGCGCACGTAGTCAATCTGCGCCTCGACGACCGGCCCCAGCTTCCCCGCCTTGATGGCTGCATTCGCGCTGGAGTAACTGTCGTCTGCCGTGGCCTGAACGCCCACCTGCAATTTAAGCCCGGTCTCCTTGGCTTTCTTCACAACCTTGAGGGAATCTTCAATATTGTGCGTGAGCGGCTTCTCGCAATAGACGTGCTTACCAGCTTCGAGCGCCGCGAGCGTGAGGTAACAGTGCGCATGCTCGGGGGTCGCCACAAGTACGTAGTCCACGTCGTTCATGGCCAGCACTTCGCGATAGTCCTGCGTGACCTTCGTGTCGCCCGCGCCTGCTTCCTTCAGCTTACGGCTAAATTGTTCGGCGTGCGCCTTATACACGTCGCACGTCGCGAGAAATCCCAGATTCTCTTCTTCCCGCAAGGCGATCAACGCGCCCAAATGCGCGCTCGCCATGCCGCCACACCCGATGAACGCCATGTTCAGCCGGTCGTTTGCGCCGATGACGCGCGCATAGCTCTTTGCGGATAGTGTCGCGGCCCCCGCGGCAACAGCCGTCGTCTTGATGAAACTGCGTCTGGACACAGGATTGTTACTTTCCATTGAATTCAAACCTTTCATGCGGCTAATTGGCCCATATACCCCTCGCATATTATTGCGCGCAATTCCGGACGATACAAGGGCGACTGTTTTGGGGAGTTTCTTCAGGCAGGATT
>JBHEKO010000335.1:0-9043 GCA_041859475.1 Candidatus Hydrogenedentales bacterium | reverse complement strand
ATCTTCACCACGGATGGCGCGGATGAAGAATGACAAGCGGGGATCGCGGAATGCCCGCGCGACCGGATCGCTTCGTCTTTCCCTTCGCTTGATGAAGGTGGACCGTGACAGTATTCTTGGGGGATAGCCACAACGTACATGCCTTGTTCGGGCATGATTCGAGGGGAGTCGCATGACCGAGGGAATCGAAGTCACCTTTCAACCTCAGGGAAAGAAGGCGCGGGTGGCACCGGGGGTTGCGGTACGGGATGCCGCGGCGCGCGCAGGGATTCAACTCGATTACCCTTGCGGAGGACAGGGCACCTGCGGCAAGTGCCGGGTGCGCATCGTGAGCGGCGCGTCGACGCCGAACGATTCCGAAGCGATTGTGCTGCCGCCCGAGGATGTGGCCGCGGGGATACGGTTGGCGTGCCAAACGCACATTTCCCAGTCGATGACGATTGAAATACCGCAAACGTCTCTACTGGGTTCCGCGTATAAGATCCTGGGGGAATCGTCTCATCACGCGATCGAGTCCGAGGACCCTCCAATCCGAAAACTGTATGTCGAGTTGCCGCGTCCGTCGCTTGAAGACGACAGCGCCGATTTTCCGCGAATCAACCGGGCGCACGGTCCGTTGACGGCCGACCTCGCGACGTTGCGGCGGCTGCCCAAGCGCCTGCGGGACGGCGGTTTCACGGGGACCTTGGTCCTTGCCGACGGGCGCTTGCTGGATTTCGAACCGGGCGATACCACCCCGGCGTGCTTTGCCGTCGCATTCGATATCGGCACAACCACGTTGGTGGGGACGTTGCTGGATCTGAATTCGGGGGCATTGACCGCGCAGACCTCGCGGATGAATCCACAGATCCCATGGGGAGACGATGTCGTGTCGCGCATTCTCCACGTGCGCGAACACGCGCACGGCCTCGGCGAGCTTCATGGATCTATTATCGCCGCCGTGAACGAGATGATTGCCGAGTTGGTGTCGATCGGCGGCATCGGCATGCATGCGGTATATCACGCCTCATTTGCTGGCAACACAACGATGCAGCACCTTCTGACAGGACTCGATCCGTCGGCCTTGGGCGAACTGCCCTTCACGCCGTCGGTCGGTTCGGGGCTGCTGGTGAGGGCTTCGGAATTGGGTATCGCGGTCCACCCCGCCGCGGATGCGTACATCTTTCCCGTGATCGGCGGGTTTGTCGGTGGCGACACCGCCGCGGGCTTGCTGGCAACTGGGATTTTCCAGGCAGGATTGACGTCCATGCTGGTGGACATCGGCACGAACGGAGAGTTGGTCTTGTGCCATCAGGGCCGAATGCTGGGGGCATCGTGCGCGGCGGGGCCCGCCTTCGAAGGGGCGCGCATCACGCACGGAATGCGCGCAGCGACAGGGGCCATCGAGGAGATCATTTTCGCGGACGATGCGTACCTCCGGGTGATTGGCGACACGAAACCGGTGGGGATGTGCGGGTCTGCACTGATCGATCTCGTGGCGGAACTGCTCCGCTCGGGAATCCTGATCCCGCAGGGGATGTTGCTCGGTCCGGAGAGTCTTCCCGACGAACTTCCCGCCGCATTGCGCGCGCGCGTCACGTCGGATGAGGATGGCGCGATCTTCGTGGTAGCGCGCGCCGACGAAACGGCTTCGGGGCGCGCGATCACATTTACGCAGCGCGACGTGCGCGAAGTACAACTCGCGACGGCAGCGATCCGCACGGCGTTTTCGATCTTGCTGAAGAAGGCTGGGCTGGAGCCTACCGATCTCGATCAGGTGCTCATTGCGGGTGCGTTCGGCAACTATCTGCGGTGTGGCAATGCACAGCGCATGGGCCTCTTCCCCAATACGGTGCCGCCTTCGCGGCTGGCGTTTATGCGGAACACTTCCTTGGGGGGCGCAAGGCAGGCGGCGATGTCGCGCGGGGCGCGGATGGAAGCGGAGCGGCTGGCGCGCCATACGGACCATGTGGAATTGTCGCTCGACCCGGCGTTTCATGCCGAGTACGTGGAGGCCATGTTCTTCCCCGAGACGGAGTCTACAGAAACACCGACCTAGGGCCATCCATGAGTTCGAAAAGGTTGTAGCCGATTTCGCGCAGCAAGCGGTCGAGGCGGACAATGGGGAGTCCCAGGACATTCTGATAGCACCCATCGTAGCGGGCGACGAGCAGGCTGCCCGGCCCGTCCACGGTGTAGGCTCCCGCGCGATCCAAGGGTTTCACCGCATGTACGAAATGGGAAATCTCGTCGTCGGAGAGATTGCGAAACGTGACATCCGTCGACTCGCTGCCTTCGACGTGCGACCCCGTTTCCGTGTCGGCTACCGCGATGCCAGTCACGACTTGGTGGGTGCGGCCGGATAGACGGCGCAGCATGGCACGAGCTTCTTCCAAGTCAGCGGGCTTGCTCAACACGTGCTCGTCGAGAAAGACCAGGGTATCCGCGGCGATGATGAGCGCGGGGGGATCGAGACGGTCTGCGATATCGTCGCGCTTGCGCACGGCATTTGCGATCACGATGCTCGCAGGAGACGCTCCTTCGTCGACCTCCGGCGTGCCGCTGACCACAACCTCGAACTCCAAGCCGAGCGCGGCAAGCAGCGCCCGCCTGCGCGGGGAACCCGAGGCAAGTACGATGCGGCTCACGGTTTCGTTTCTATGCTCGCGGGAGCCGTTGGCGCGATATTCGTTTGGGCGATCTCGGGGATACGCTTTCCGCCGGGGCCGACGGTCTCGACGTCTTGTTCATTCTGGATGATGCGCGTGCCCTCGGGGAGATCAAGCTGCGTCTGTTTCGGATCGAGCGCGGGATTCACCTCGATATTCGTGACGGAAATACGGACCTCCGAGTCGTTGTCGTTGAACACGTGGATATAACTCGGCAGGTAGTCGCCGTCGCGCAACGTCAGGCGAACCTTGTTGAAAAGCGGTGTAATCGGCTCGGCATCTTCCTGCTTGGGTTTCTGCTTTGGCGTCAACTCGAGGCCGTGTTTGCCGAGGTCCGGTTTCTCCGGGCCGGCCAACGCCACGTCATAGGCTTGTTGCAGGCGCGTCGTATCGCTGTCGAACCCCAAGAACAGGGCCTCGGCTTGCGGGTCGTCTCCGAGATCGTACACCTGCACCTGTTCGAGTTGGGCGTCGTATTCGTAGACACGCAAGCCGTCTATCAGATACGTCACCTCGGGGTCGGCGTAACGGAACATGATGCGGCGGGGCTTTATGTAGATGATCTCGCCTGAGGAAGGCGTGGTCTCGTCCGGCGTCACATTCTCCTGAAAGAACCGCGCGGTCAGACTCTGGATGTGGTCGCGTTTCTGGGCAAAGTCGGCGAGGAACGCGACGACCGGTGAAGCCTCCGGCGTTGCGGCCGTGGACGGCGCCGGTTCCTGGGCCGATGCCGCAAGGGAAACAAGCAGGGCACATAGAAACATGGATGGATACTCCTTTCGACGTGGATAGGATCCCCGTCGAGCCGGAAGAGTTGCTTGCCCGGGACAAGACGCGCACAACACGCGCCGCAGCGGACGCCAGGAAAACGCAATCCCGCCCGCCACGGAGAGCAGGCGGAGGGTCCAATTTGAAATTTCAAATTTGAGATTTGAAATTAAAGACTTCGGACCAAGGCTCAATCCCAAGACATGGGCCCAAGATCTCAAACCCAAGACAAAGACCCAGAATTTCAGACCCCAGACCCCAGACCCTAAACCCTAACCCCCACTACGTGTCCATCTTCCAATGCATGATGGGCGCTTCTTCTTCGACTTCCGGCTCCGGCTGCGGCTGGGCAACGGGTTGCGGCTGCGCAGCAGGTTGCGGAATCGATTGGGCCGGGGCCGCCGGAGCGCTGGTTGCCTGGGGTTGCGCCGGCTGCGCAGCAGCCCCTGCGAACCATTGCGCGGCCTTCAATTCGGGCAAGGGACCGTCCGCAAGCGGCGCCGCCGGTGCGGGCTGCGGAACAGGAGCCGGCGCCGGTGCTTGGCTTTGCGAAGGCGTCAACGGTTCGTAGTAGGGCACCTGCACGTTCGACTCGGCCGGGACCAAACTGTCGAGCAGGCGTTTGTGGGTTTCCAGAATCGATTGCAGTTCGACGCGAATGCGCGTCCGCTGCTGTTCAAGCAAGTGAATGTCGCGCTGCAACGAGGCGGGCAGTTTCATTGCGTCGAGCTGCGCTTGTTCCTTGCGTACGCGGGCCTCTTCCATCACGGCGTGCGCTTCGCGCTTGGCCGACTCGATGATATCGTCGCCATAGCGTTGCGACGAGACGATGGCATTGCGCATGGTCGCTTCGAGATCTTTGTATTCTTCGAGTTGCTTGCGCTGCTCTTCCAGCTTCTCGCGCAACGCACGGATCTGCCCCATAAGATCGTCGATGCGGTCGGCCGCCCGCTCCAGATAATCGTCGACTTCTTTACGGTCATAGCCGCCGAACGTAACTCGCGTGAACTGCTTGTTGTAGAGGTCGTTCGGGGACAACCCGCTTTCCTCGCCCAGGACTTCTTTAATGACTTTGTCTTTTTTCATCAGTCTCTCTCCACTCTGGACGACTCATGGTTAGTATGCACTCACTTGCCAAGCTCTCGGGCACGCGCGGCGGCGGCTTCCACACCCGCCGCGATAATCGAATCGAAACCATCCGCCTCAAAGCGCTTCAGCGCCGCCTCGGTGGTGCCGCCTTTGGAGGTAACGCGCGCGCGCAACGTGGCTGCCTGCTCGCCCGACTGCATGAGGAGGAGTCCGGACCCCGCAAGCGTCTGGGCGGCCAGGCGCGTCGCCTGCGCCTCGGGCAGGCCATTGGCGACTGCCGCGCGCACGAGGCATTCGACCATATAGAAGAAGTACGCGGGGCCGCTTCCGCTCAGGGCGGTCACGACGTCGATTTGATCTTCTTGCACGACTTCGACGACGCCAATCGCCTCGAATATGGCGCGCGCCTTGGCGGCGTCGCTGTCGGTGCAGGTTGCACTGAATGCAATGCAGGTCGCGCCCGCGTTTACGAGCGCAGGGGTGTTCGGCATGACGCGCACGACGCGCCGGTCCGAACCGAGGCGCTGTTGGAAGAACGAAATGGAAATGCCGGCGGCAATAGTAATGATGAGGGCTTCTTTCCGCAGACTCGGCTTAATGCCTTCGATGGCGGATTCCATGTCTTGCGGCTTGGTTGCAAGGATGACGATATCGCACGTCGCGGCAAATTCCTCGGGCGAGAGGAACGTGGTTGCCCCGAGCGCTTCGGCTTCGGATCGTTTCTCTTCATAAAGGTCGTAGGCGGCGAGGTGATTGGGGCCGATGACGCCCGTCTCCAGAAGTCCGGTGGCGATGGCCTTGCCCATGTTTCCGAAACCGAGAAATCCGAGCGTTTCCTGCAGGACCATAACGTACTACACGTCCTTTTCGTTTGTATTGGCCACGCGAGGGGGCGCCTCGACGTGCAAGGGTTCGATGTCGCGAATCACGGCTGTGGATTCGCACTGTGCGAACGAGGCGCACCGGATGCAGTCGCGTTCGACTTTCTGGGGAAGCTGGGCGCGGTCTATGGCATGAAAACCATGACGTTCGAAAAACTCCGGCAACCGGCTCAGGGCGTACACGCGCGTAATCCCTTTTTGCCTCGCCTCGTCGATACACGCGTCGAGAAGCCGCACACCCACGCCGTGTCCGCGCAAATCATCGCGAACGACAAGCGACCGAATCTCGGCCATGTTGGCATGATCCGGGCTGAGGGCGCAACAGCCGCCAAGCCCTTGCGAGTCGACGCAGATAAAATACTGGTCGATGCTCGCGTAGAGGGTTTCCAGGGAACGCGGCAAGACCATGCCTTGCGCCACGGCATGGTCGATGAGCGCCTTGAGCGCCGGGACATCCGGCGAGGACGGCCGTTGAATTGTGCAAAACGGGGTCGTCTTAATCACTCCTGGAATCACCTTGAAACCGTGCAGAGCGCCCGCGAAACGCCCCACCTTGCCAACAATCCCCGCGCATCCATGATGACCGACGCGGGGATTTTGCGGGAGTATAGCACGCCACATGGACAAAATCGAGACGGATTCGTACACGCAAGTCTTGAGCGCATCACAGGATACGCAGAGGGGCAACCACATCGCTCCTGCGGGTATTATACGGGGGGGAGGCTGTGTCATGGTGTGGGTAGAGCGACAATGCAAGGTGATGCGTCGCGCGGACCGACACGGTCCCGAATGGTCGAGCTTGAGCGGAGGCGAAAAGGGCCGTCGCGCATTGTATTGCGATTTCGCGAGAAATGAGTGCAGAAAAGCCTCTGGCGATATCGAGCGGTATGCCATTGGAGGGGAGAGGGGATTCCAAATGAGCAGTATGCGCCTTTGTGCCCTAACCTGTGCCGTTGTCTTGGCGGCGTTGGGCGTATTCCCTTCGGGATGCGCCACGAAGGGCGACAAGAACAAGGGGGCCGGACACGAGCAGATCTCGCCGGCGAATCCGAAAGTGGTCTTCGAGCCAGGCACGTCCACGTTGCCCGAGCCAGGAACAGCGGCGGCGGCCAAGGTTCCGGCGCCAACGGAGCCGTTCGAGCAGCCTCGGGTTACGATCAAACTTCCCGCCACCACACTAGGGTTGGCCGTTCGCCAAATAGGAGAGGCCGCGAAGCCGAGCCTGGTCTTGATGAACGGGATCGAGAATTCGCCGCTCGCATCGGTTTCATTTCGCAATGAGAAATTCGAGAAGGTCGTCGAGGCTCTGTCTGTCGAGTCTAGCCTCAAAAACCAGCGTTGCCCCCACTATGTCTTCATGTATCCAACGGGCTACGAGGCGTTGGAGGCGGTCACGGTAAGCGGCAAAATCGATCCTGCGTTCGACATTGGCGTCCAGGGAATGGCCTTTGGCTCCGGGCTCCACTTGTACACGGTGTTTTCGTGGTTGAGCTTGGCGCTGGACGTGACTGTCGTCGCCGACAACTCCATCGCCGAAGCGCAGTGCGGCGAGTTGGTTCTCGGAAACGTTCCGCTGACGGATGCAATCGACGCCATTCTCAAGTCGGCGCGCGTGGTCAAGTTCTCCGTCGACAGTACCGGCGAGTTTGTTTTCATCTCCACGCCGGGCAACAAGAGCGCCGCCTCGAACCTGTTGAATGAGGATGCGCTATCGGATGCGCACAAGGCATTCTTGGAAAAGAAGGTTAACGTGTTCCTTCCACAGGCCCCGGTGGAAGGGCAGAGCGTCGAAATGGCATTGGGCCCCAAGCCGCTCGACGAAGTGCTTGCGTCGTTGTCGGAGCAGCTCAAGGTGAAGATTGTCGCGGAGGAAGGGCTTGAGAAGTTGCCGGTGAACCCAGCCGTGTTACGAGGCGTCCGCGGCAAGACGGCGCTCGATCTGCTTATCCGGCAATGGCTGAAACCGGACTATGGCTATCAGATGGTGCAAGACCGTATTGTAATTCGCAAACGGTAATCGACCATCGGGGAGAGTCTATTCCATGCACCTTAGCGGTTACGTAATTCTCGCGGCATCGACATTGTTCATGGCCGCGCCTTCGGGCGATGAACACCCGCTCCTGAACCTCGAGTGCGCGCGTGCGGCCAGCCCGATAACCATCGACGGACGCGGCGACGACGACACATGGAAGGGCGTGAAGCCGATCACGGATTTCCGCCTGTGGAATCCGGCGCTTGGGAAGCCTTCCGAGTTGACCGAGTTGCGCTTGTGTTACAACGACGAAAACGTGTTTGCGCTGTTTTCGTGCGCCGACCCGGACATCTTCGTCATCAACGAGGGGCGCGACGCGATGTTGTGGGAGTCCGACTGCGTGGAGCTGTTCTTTCTCCCCGACGCCAATAGCCCGATCTACTACGAGTTCGAAGTGTCTCCGCGCAACGATGTTTTCGACGCGCGCATCGTAAACTCGGGCAGCGGCGGGTTCAGACGTTGGGCTCCGGCGTGGAACTGCGCCATGCGAACCGCCGCCACAATTCGCGGCACGCTGAACGAATGGCGCGACACGGACGAGGGGTACACCGTCGAAATTGCTATTCCCATCAAAGCATTCGAAGACGCCAACGGCACGAAGCCGCTGCTGGGCCAAACGTGGCAATTTGCGGCGGCGCGCATGGATTTCTCGAAGACGCTCAAGGTGGAAGAGCGGTCCTCCACCGCAAATGTCCCCGACATGAATATTCACAAGCGCGAAGGCTGGTTCACGCTTACGTTCAAGTAGCCTGGGCTATTGCGTCTCGCCGTTCTGGCGCTTGGCGGCCGCCTTCACGAAAGGTTGTATGTCGAACCCCAGTGGCTGCCCGGTCTTCACCTTTTCGCGCGCGGAGATGATGGCCGCCTCGCTCCCTTCGGGCACGTTGGCGTTCTTCCACCAATCCATGCGTTCGCTGTAGCACCAGACGTATTGGTCCGACGTCGACAATGCCCAATACACGTTGTGCTCGAACCATTGCGGCTGCTCCTTCGGCGTCATGTAGTTGCCCAGAACTCTGTCCGCGCGCAATCCAAAATACTGGTCGACATAGAGCGCCTGGCCCGCCTGCACCTGGCTTCGGTACTTCTCGCGCAAAGCTGGGGAAACCAGATACAGCGCGTCTTGCGTGATGGCATGATACGACCGCAAGTACGAAAGCTCATCCGTGTAGTAATAGGCGTTTTCGTTCCCGTCCGTGAATCGGACGCCGGGGCCTGCGCCGTCCAGCATGCCGTTCGTGAAGGCCGGGAGCAGCGCATAGTCGTGTTCCGACAACGCCTTGTCGCGTTCCTGCCCGTCCATGGGCTTGCAGAATTGGCCGAAGAGTCCGAGTTGGTAGAACGTGAGAATCCGCGGGTTCGGCAGTTCGCGTTCGAGGGCATTGATAAACTGCGTGCCGCGATAACACGCCTGCGCCTGATACTCCAAAAAGGTCTTCGTGTCCTTATGGGCGACGTTCTTGTACGACCACGGATTCGTGCCATAGGGCTCCGCGTCGAAGCACACGCCCACGCACTTGCCGGCGCGCGCCGCCTTGCCCGCAAGCGCCACATTGTGCTCGATGGCCTGCCAATGCGCGTCGTCGAACCAATCCTGATCCGACGCGGCCCACAGAATGATGAAA
>JBHEKO010000282.1:0-3854 GCA_041859475.1 Candidatus Hydrogenedentales bacterium | reverse complement strand
CCAGTGGTGCGTCTACCCCGACTACCGCGAAATCCCCAACTACACCGGCACGCTCCGCGCCCGAAACCTCGAAGGCTTCCGCGAAAGCCTCGCGCGCGCCGGCATGCTCGACCAAGCCGCCGATTTCGCGCGTGCCTCGGGAAAACTCCAACGCCTCTTGTACAAGGCCGACATCGAGATCATGCTCCGCACCCCCGGCGCGGGCGGCTTCCAATTGCTCGCCCTCCAAGACTTCCCCGGACAAGGCAGCGCGTTGGAAGGATTCATCGACGCCTTCTGGAACAGCAAAGGGACCGTCATGCCCGACGAGTTCCGGCGCTTCTGCTGCGAGACTGTCCCATTGCTGCGTCTCGAAAAGTTCGTGTGGAAGAGTGACGAAACGCTTAAGGCCAACGCAGAGATTGCTCACTTCGGCGCGGCCCCGCTTGCCCACGCGCGTCCTTGCTGGTCCGCGCGAACCGCGGACGGCAAGGAAGTCGCCTCCGGTCAATGGCCCGAGCGTGACATTCCCCTCGGCAACGGCATCGCCCTCGGTGAAATCTCGATGCCATTGAGCAGCATTCAATCCCCCGCAAAGCTGACCCTCACCGTCTATCTCGCGGGCACGGTCTACGCCAACTCCTGGGACCTGTGGGTCTATCCGTCGACGCCCGTGGAAGAGGTCTCCAAGAACATTCTCATCGCCGACGAATGGTCCCGTGAAGTCTCGATGAGACTCCGCGACGGTGGAAAGGTCCTACTGCTCCCGAAGGTTATCGCCCCCATGCGCCGCGTGAAAAGCGCCTTCGAACCCATCTTCTGGAACACGCAATGGTTCCCCGGCCAAAGCCGCCAACTGGGCGTCCTCTGCGATCCGTGCCATCCCGCCTTCGCGAGTTTCCCCAACGACGGCTACACCGATTGGCAATGGTGGGATCTGCTGAACGGCTCGCAAGTCGCGCGGCTCGATGACTTGCCCCCCGCATACCGTCCGCTCGTTCAAGTAATTGACGACTGGAACAAGAACCGTAAGCTTGGCGCGGTCTTCGAAGGCCGCGTAGGCAAAGGACGCCTACTCGTCTGCACGCTCGACCTCCGCAACGGGTTGGACCAACGCCCTGTCGCAGCCGCCCTGCGCGCATCGCTGCTTCGCTACATGAACTCCAAAGCCTTCGCCCCCGAATTCGCACTCTCCCCCGCATGGCTCAAAGACATGTTCATGCCCGGCGAAACGCTTGTCGCGCAAGTCGAAGCCGACAGCACCGCCCAAGGCTACGGCCCCGAAAACGCCGTCGACGGCAACGCCAACACCGTATGGCACACCCCCTGGGAAGCCGGCGCGCCCAGCCACCCCCACGAACTCCGCATCTGCTACGCCAGCGAACTCACCCTCACCGGCCTCCGCTACGTCCCCCGTCAAGACGTCGCCAACGGCTTCGTCGGCAAATACGCCGTCTACGCCGCCAAAGACGGCCGCAACTGGGGCAAACCCATCGCAGAAGGAGAACTCGCCCCCGGCCAAGACCCGCATGAGATCACGTTCGCCACACCCGTGAAGACCCGCTGGCTCCGCTTCGTCGCCCTCTCCAACCCCAACGGCGAACCCTTCACGGCGATTGCGGAACTGGAGGCAAAAGGCCCTGGGAGCTCATAACTAATGGGAGCCTGTTAACTCATTGTGCGAGTCGTATAGGTCATATAGGTCTTATGGGTCCAACAGGTCGTTTGGGCCACTTTGGCTCGCTCGCTGTGGCTTGGTCTCCCGACCGCGCCACTCCACTGACGGGCCGGTCTCATCTTTATTGCGCTCCCCGTGACCCAAGCTCCCAGTAGTCCGCCCCCGCGACGGTTCGCCAAGAGGCAGTAGGAACGCGGTCTTGGTGCACTCCCAATCTTTGCTTGGGGGTGAACTGAAGTCTGCGCTACGGTCTTCGTCAGGTGACGCCGATTCGCACCTCTCGCTGTTTCGATCCAGGCCCACCATACCGGATGATTGCCTCTGCCCCTTGAGAAACTGCGTGCTGGTTCAGCGTCTCCTCAATTCCGGAAAACAGGCGCTCGGCATCCGGTCCATACATGAAGAAGATCACCTCACCCTCCCCTCTCTCAATTCCATCGAAATCGCCGAGGTTCTCGTGCTCTATAACCTCTATCAATTCATCTTCAAGGAGTGCAAAACCGCTCTCCTCATAGTCGCCGTCAGCCTGTCCCGCATCGCTGAAGTAGATTAAAACGGCTTGCTGTTCCGGCTCATCATCCTGTCCATCATCGGAGTTTCCTGCATCGTGTGAAGTGTCAGATGAACTCAATGGTCGATCTCCTATCGAATGGATGTGTTCTGTGGCCGAATTGTAGCTATTGCCAAGAGTGGGCATACTCAGTTCCACTCCGTGTCACTCATCGTCCTCAACGTTATACTGGCGTCACTGTAACCCGGAAGTGGCCCTGCCGTCAATGACTGATTTTCGCGTGGAGCGAGAATTCCCCCTTCTGGCCACAAGTGGGTGCCGGAAGGTCAAGAGACGTCTTGTCCCTTTCGCCCCACACGCCTCTTTTTTGCCCCCCCCGCGCCCGCTGTGGTAGCATATCGCTTCGTTTCTCGGGGAAGACCGGTCCGCCTTGTGGGGGTTCCGTTTCACTCCGCGTGCGATTGTGTCTCGTATTTCCGATCCAGGAGCGCCCATGGCCAAGATTACCAAGAAAGACGTCGAATACATCGCCGGGCTGTCGCAGCTTACGGTGGATGAAGCGACCAAAGAGAAGCTCGTCAACGAGTTGGGCGACATCCTCGCCTACATGGAAAAGCTGAACGAGCTCGACACGTCCAACGTCGAGCCGATGATGCACGCATTGCCCATGACCAACGTCTTCCGCGAAGACGAGGTCCAGCCCTCGCTCGACCGCGAAGCGGCCCTTATGAACGCACCAAAAACGGATGGCGAGTATTTCCTCGTCCCCCGCATTCTCGATACGGAGTAATGCATGAGCACCGATTGGTATCGCAAGACCGCCCGGCAAATCGCCGACGCCGTTCGTGGTGGAAAAGCCACCGTCACCGAAGTCACTGAAAGCCACATCGCGCGCATCGAGGCCGTCGACGGCAAGGTAAAGGCCTTCGTCGACACCTGGGCCGGTCCCGCGCGTGAGCAAGCCTCCGGACTCGACGCACGCATCAAGAAGGGCGAAGACATCGGCCCCCTGGCCGGCGTCCCCGTGGGCATCAAAGACGTATTCTGCACGAAGCAGGGCACAACCACCTGCGCCTCGAAGATCCTCAAAGGCTACCGCAGCCCCTTCGATGCGACCGTCATCGAGCGGCTGCGCGACGCGGGCGCCGTGTTTCTCGGCAAGCTGAACATGGACGAATTCGCCATGGGTTCCTCCACGGAAAACTCGTCCATCCAAGTCACGCGCAACCCCTGGAACCTCGATTGCGTTCCTGGCGGTTCCAGCGGCGGTTCCGCGGCGGCCATCGCGGCGGACGAATGCGTCATCGCACTCGGCAGCGACACCGGCGGCTCGATTCGCCAGCCCGCCGCATGCTGCGGCTGCGTCGGCATCAAGCCCACCTATGGCCGCGTATCGCGCTTCGGCCTCGTGGCCTTCGCATCGTCCCTGGACCAGATCGGCCCCTTCACGAAGAACGTGGAAGACTCCGCGCTCGTCCTGAACACGATCAGCGGTCGCGACCCCCGAGACGCCACTTCGGCCAACCTCCCCGTACCGGACTACACGCAAGCCTTGGGCATGGGTGTCAAAGGGTTGAAAGTCGGCCTGCCGAAGGAATACTACACCGACGCGCTCAACCCCGAAATGCGCGATAAGATCATGGCCGCCGTGGCCGTACTCGAGAAGGAAGGCGCGAAGGTCGTCGA
>JBHEKO010000274.1:0-3612 GCA_041859475.1 Candidatus Hydrogenedentales bacterium | reverse complement strand
GGCATTGGCGAAGGGACCTAAAGGACACAAAGGACCGATGAGACCGATGAGAACAGGGCGATCAATGCGACCGAAGAGTACAAAGTGACCGTCCGGCGTCGGCAAGTTGCGCGGGGGAAGGCTTCCTTCTAGAATGGCGAGCAACTGCAAGCCCTGGCGAGAGGTACTTCCTATGCATGTGAAGGCGTCTTTTTGTCGTTGGCATTCGCTCCGCACCGTATTGGTGTTGCCGGTTGTTTGCGCAATTGGGTATGCGCAAGAGCAGCCGCCCCCCACTCCAAATTCTACAACTGCCGTCGCGTTCGATGCGGCAATCAAGCCCATCTTCGCGGAGCGTTGCGTGGGGTGCCACGGCGCGGAAAAGCAGAAGGCAGGGTTACGCTTGGACCTGCCCGAGTGCATCACCGCGGGGGGCGAGGATGGTCCAGTAGTCGTGGCCGGCAAGCCTGATGAGAGCGCGTTGTACAAGCGAGTGACGCTTCCGGCAGGCCATGAAGACATCATGCCACCGAAGGGGGAGCCGCTAACCAAAGAGCAGACGGACTTGATCCGCCAGTGGATCGAGCTGGGAGCGACATTTGCCGCAGCGCCGGCCACGGAACCGGCTCCAGCCCCTGCTCCGACACCGGCACCGGCTCCAGCCGTGGAGATCACGCCCGAGCAACCGGCGCCTGTTAGCATTCTTGACGAATTGGAGAAGACGGTCGCGCCCGCGTCACAGGAGTCGCTGGATGCGATTCGCGCGCTGGGCGCGTTGGCCATGCCGCTGGACCAGAAGAGTCCCCTCGTGCAGGTCAATTTTCAGATTGCGGGGGAAACCATCGGCGACGAGCAGTTGGCGGCGCTTGATTCGGTGAAGGATCAGGTGACGTGGCTGAATCTCGCGGGGACGAAGATATCAGATGCGGGACTGGCAAAGCTGGCGTCGTTGCCGAATCTCACTTCAATTCACTTGGAGAAGACAGCAATCACGGATGCGGGCCTGGAGCATCTGAAGGGCTTGCAGCATCTGCAGTATCTGAATCTGTACGCGACGAAGGTTTCCGATGCAGGCTTGACGCAGCTTGAAGGATTGAAGGAGTTGAAGAGCCTATACCTTTGGCAGTCGGGAGTGACGCCAGAGGGGGCCGAGAAGCTGAAGCAGTGCATCGCCGGATTGAACGTGAATCTTGGATACGAAGTGAAGGCGGCCCCGACGCCCGAGCCAGATGCGAACCTGGCGAAGTTGGCTGCGTTTTTCGATGCGGAGAGTTGTTGTGCAAAGGCGTTCGCCGAGAATAAGGCGTGCGATCATGATTGCTGCAAGGAGGCTGCCGCCAAAGGCGAGGTGTGCTTGAAATGCAATCCGGGAGCAGAAGCCAAGAAGAAGTTGGCCGCGTTGTACGATGCAGAAAGTTGTTGCGCAAAGGCGCTTGCGGCGGGCAAGGCGTGCGACCACGATTGCTGCAAGGAGGCTGCCGCCAAAGGCGAGGTGTGCTTGAAATGCAATCCCGGCGCAGCGGACAAGTTGAAGAGCCAGGCAGACGCAGCGCCAGTGCAGCCCCCGGCAGCACCGCCCACTCCGGATGCGACGGCTCCTCCGGCTCCCGAGCCGCCTGCGGAAGAGCCGAAGCCGACGGGAGAGGGGCCTGCGCCACCCGCAGTGCCCGCGCCACCTGAAGCACCCCCAGCACCGACAACCGCCGAGACGGTTCCCGCCAAGCAGACCCTCACCTTCAACCACGACATCCGCCCCATACTCTCCGACAATTGTCTTCGCTGCCATGGTCCTGATCGAAATGCACGCAAAGCCGATCTGCGGCTGGACGTTCGCGAGAGCGTCATCGCAGACCACGGAGATGAAACGGTCATCGTTCCAGGCGACAGCAGCAGAAGCGAGCTGGTCCGCCGCATCATGAGCAACGACCCTGAGTTCATGATGCCGCCGCCCAGCTCGGAGAAGCAGTTGTCGGAAAGTCAGCGGGAGCTGCTCGCGCGGTGGATAAGCGAGGGCGCGGCGTATGAGCCGCACTGGGCGTATATTCCGCCCAAGCGGATTGGGCCGCCTGCGTTGCGCAATGAGGCGTGGGCACGGAATCCGATAGACCGGTTTGTTCTGGCGAGGATTGAAGAAGCGGGGTTGGAGCCGTCACCCGAGGCGGATCGCCGGACCTTGATACGGCGGTTGTCCTTCGATCTCCTGGGCCTCCCCCCCACGCCTGAGGAAGTAGATGCCTTTATCGCGGACACCGCGCCGAGTGCCTACGAAGATTGGGTGGAACGGTTGTTGGCGAAACCGCAATACGGGGAGCGGATGGCCGTGGATTGGCTGGACTTAGTGCGTTACGCCGACACCAACGGATATCACGGGGACGAGTTTCGCGAGGTGTACGCGTACCGCGACTACGTGATCGACGCATTCAACCGCAACAAGCCTTTCGATCAATTTACGATTGAGCAGCTTGCGGGCGACCTATTGCCGGACGCGACTCGCGAACAGAAGATTGCATCCGGGTACAACCGGCTCAATCAACTTACGGCGGAGGGTGGTGCTCAGCCAAAGGAGTATATCGCCAAGTATGCGGCGGACCGAGTGCGCACGACGTCTTCGGTGTGGCTCGCTTCGACCATGGGATGTGCGGAGTGCCACGATCACAAGTTCGATCCATTTACGGCGAAAGACTTCTACAGTTTTGAGGCGTTCTTTGCAGATATCAAGGAGGAAGCCGTCTATACGGCGGGCGGTCCCTGGGGCCCAACGCTCATGCTGCCGACGCCTGAACAAGCCGAGGAGACGAGTCATCTGAACGCGCGCATTGCCTCGTTGCGCGCGACGCTGGAATCGCCCACGCCGGAATTGGCGGCCGCACAAGCAGCATGGGAAGAGGGTGTTCGAAGCCAAGTGGCTGCCGAGAAGAATGACTGGCTGCCTCTGGTTCCGGGGCGCACGAGCACAAAGAATGGCACAACCTTAAGCGTTCAGGACGATGCCGTCATTGTGGCGTCGGGCGAGAGCCCAGCGCAGGAGTCATACGCGTTGGAGTTCCGTACGAGCCAACAGCAGATCTCGGGCTTACGGCTGGAGACCTACGCTGATGCGTCCTTTCCAAACGGAGGACTGAGTCGAGGGAACGGGAACTTCATATTGACCGGGATTGAGGTGGTCGCTTCCAGCGATGCGACCCCGGCGCCGGAAGCCATTGCGATTGGAACAGCTTCCGCTGATTTTGAGCAGAAGGATTTTCCCGTAGCGGCAACGATTGATGGCAATGCCGAAACGGGTTGGGCAGTCTCGGGCCATGAGCAGCCAGGCAATCACGAAGCAGTGTTTACGTTTGCCAAGCCTTTGGCAGGTGGGCCTGGCACGACATTGTTCGTTCATCTGAAACATGAGAGCGCGCAGGCCCAGCACGTCATTGGGAAGTTTCGGCTATCGCTGACGACGGCGGCCTCGCCTGCCGTGACGCAATCGCGCGCGATTCCGCAAGCAGTCTTCGCGGCGATAGGAAAATACGCGGGGTCGCGTTCGCCGGAGGAGGCGACGGCGTTGGCCGCCTATTACCGCGGCATTGCTCCGGCGTTGGACGGCGTGCGAGCGGAGATAGTGACCGCTGAAGCGCGGAAGGCCGAGAT
>JBHEKO010000270.1:0-3337 GCA_041859475.1 Candidatus Hydrogenedentales bacterium | reverse complement strand
CTCCTTGCCGTAGTGCTGCGAGGGGTAGTCCCAAAGGGTCGTTGTCTGTAGCGATAGCGGTGGTTTTTCACGCATTTCAATAGGGTATCAAAAATAGGCAGCGCGCGCATAGTTGGCCCGTTCCGGTGGACGCGGACGTGTCCGGACCAGCACGGACCAGCTTGAGCAAGCACGTTTGCCTAGAGTTGCTTTGGCTCCTTCCGGGTCGCGCCGTACTTGCCTAAAAGGGAGAATCGGTTTCCCGGCGGAATCGGCTGACTGGTTGGGATAAGTTCCAGATTTGCCTGGCACACGCTTTCGTTGAAATTGTAGAAGTAGAGTACGCCGCCCACGGCGTCTTGTCCCTCGAAGTCCGTGAAGATGGTGAAGCGTTTCTGGGGGATGTACGCCGCCAGGCGAGTCATATCGTTCACGGGCAACCGCTCTCCATACGCGGTGACGGTGGGGCGGACGTCCGCATTCAGGTGCTTCCACCCTTGCGGACTGTAAGCCCAGATCTCGGGACGGTACGGACCTTGGATGAAGAACTCGGGATGGACCTTGGCTGGGGCGGGTAGCGGAGCGTTGGTGCCGTTGATGAAGGTCAGCGTTATGTCGACGGTTTGGGTGTCCGGATTCAGCCGAAGGGACTTCTCAAGAACCAGTCCCGACTCGAGGGTGGCTCTGAGGGTTGTGCCGTGACGGTCCGCGTCGATGACTTCATAGTTGTGCGCAACGACTCTTTCCGCCAGGCCCGGTGTCATGTTCCAGTCCTGCCACGTTCCGGTTGCGCGGCCGTAGGTTTCGTAGCCAGTGAGCAGTTCCATTCGTAGCTTCTTGTCGCGCCACCGGAGAATGCTGCCCTCGAGTTGAGGGGCGATCCAGACGAGATTGCGGTCGTCTTCGAGCGTAAGCAGGGGGGATTCGAGGTATCTCGGCGGCGTCAGGCCGTTCAACTGTTTGATGAAGTCGTCGAGGGGGAAGTAGTCGACGATATTCTTCACGTCGTAGCGTTGAAGCATTGCGAAATACTCTTCGATAGTCTGGCTCGGAGGGCGGCGCACGGTGATCGTGTCCTCCGTGATTTCGATTTCGGGCGGGCAAACAAGCGCGGCGTATTGAACCGTGGCGTACACGATGTCCAATCGCCGGCGGGTATCGCCGGACTGGACCTTGGCGTAGGCCCGTTCGAAGATTGCGCGCGCCTTCTCGACGGTATCGGCATCGTACCAACCGCCGGCATCGTTGAAGTTCAGCACTGCGTTTGCTTTGCCGACACGCTTGGTCAACAGCGCGATGTATTCGCGGACACAGGGGGCGGCTTCCTGGTAATAGAGACCGATGAACTCATCCATGACGGCGTCGAAATCGATGTCGATGTTCCACATGAGCTTCGAGAGCATGTAGGCCTTCAAAGGAGCGAATTCGGCCACCGTATCATACGACCCCTGCGGGAACATGCCTTTCACCTTGTGCGCCGCCAAGAACTTCATGTTCGGCTGAAGCGCGTGGAAATTGGGCATCGGCATCTGGAAGTTGCGGTAGTTGGTGGTGTAGTCCCATACGTGAAGGCGTGGCGCAATCTTCGACCACGCATCAATGTCTTCGGCAAAGGTGCGATTCAGATCGGAGCGCTTGTCGCCGAAGGGATGGTAGAAGTCGCACTCGATACTGCAGAGCTTGATGGCGACGTTGGGGCGTGGAACGAGATGCGCGGGCGGCTTGCGCGTGTAGGTGTAGGCAAGGGTCTCGATCATGTGATCGGGGTATTCTTTCGCGAGCATGTCCGCAACCCGGTTCAGCCCGGTAAGGGCCGAACCCATGGGTGTGCCCTCCCGATCGTCGATGGCCCGGCATTGGTCGCATTCGCAATTGCCGTCCCAATCCATCTGGCTGATGTGGTGAACCTTGTTGTTGGGGTCGGCCTTAATGTCCTCGCGAAGCTGCTGCATGATGGCCTCGGCGACGCCGGGGTTGCTCATGCACAACTGGGCCAGCTTGCCTGCGTGCTCCGAGGGCGCATGCACATCGTAGTAACCGGCGGAATCGGGAAACACCCGTTTGCCGTTCACCAGGGAGAAGTACTCGGGGTGGTCCTTCCCATACTTCTCGGGCGGCACAAGACGGTAGTAGGAGTGGCAGCCGAAGCCTGGGCCGGGCAACCAGCGATGGACTCGGCGATAGTCTTCCAATCCTTGTCTGTCGGAGATGTTGTTGAAGTAGGTGGAGTAACGAAACTCAAAGGACGGCTCATACCGGTAGTCGATGCTGGGAAGCGACTTCGGGGCTTGAGGAATGTACGTTTCGCCCGGCGCCAACCAGCGGACACCCAGGTAGTCTTCGATGAACTGATAGACGCCGTAGAGGGTTCCCTGATTCCGGCCGCCCGCGATGATGAGCTGGGGGGCGCCCGACGTTGTTAGCGTCTTGATCCAAAGTTCCTGATCGCCGAACTTGGCCGAATCGACGCCATTGAGGAGTCGGGACGGAATCCCCTGGAAGCCGATCCAGATGGTGGGTCTTTCGGTGGGACTCGCGGCAATTTCCAGCGAGTGGCCCAGGACTTCCTTCCAGTACTTCTGCAGTTCCTTGGCCGCGAGTTTCTCGGAATCGGATGCTAGATCCGCAACCACGATTTGAAAGTCGCCGTAGCGATCGTGCGTGGTCCAGACTTTCTCTTGCGCGCTTGCTACCCCGTTTACCAGCAGCATAACCATGACCGTCGAAATCATCGGACTTCCCCTCTTCGACTTTTGCAGACCCCAAGTCTCTGCCCCCCGACGGAAACGGTCTACGTACGGACTTCAATTTGACGCGCACGGTCGCCGCCGCCCGCGCTTGCGGTCTGACGATACGTGGCGTCTATACGTATAGGTTCAAAGCGCGACAATAGTCAAGCTTGGCGACTTGCGTCTCGCTCGTTTGTCTCCGCAATGCGCATGGTTCATGCTCCTATAAAGAGAAAGGGAGAGGTGTCATGGAATTACAGGGGGAAAAGTGCCGGTTGCGCACGTGGAGCGTGGAAGACGCCGAGGCGCTTGCCGTCGTTGCCCACAACCAGAACATCTGGCGCAACCTCACAAGCCGCTTTCCCAATCCGTACCGCGTTGAAGACGCTCTTACGTTCATTACGCGGGGATTGGAATCGATGCGCGATCGCGTCTTTTGTATCGAAGTGGACGGGTTGGTCGCCGGTTGCATCGGGTGTCACCGCCTGGATGAAGCTACCCACGAGCATGAGATGGAGTTCGGGTATTGGGTGGCTGAACCCTGCTGGGGAAGAGGAATCGCCACGGAAGCGGCCAAGCTGATGGTGGAGCACATCTTCGCGACGTACCCCATCATCAGGCTTCAAGCA